>DAIOUP010000349.1:0-3010 GCA_036759465.1 Bacteroidales bacterium | reverse complement strand
GTATATGGTTTATCGCATGCTCAACCATGAGGCCTTCCTGCTCTCATCCTTCGAGCTCAATGTGGTTCTTGGAACGGTAAACACCACGGTGCTGCTGGTAAGCAGTATGACCATTGCCATGTCGGTATCGGCCATACAAATGGGTCAGGCCAAACGCTCCGCCTTATTGCTTTGGATAACCTTTGCCCTTGCGGGCGTATTTCTTGTTATCAAGTATTTCGAGTGGAGTGCCAAGATTCATCACGGTTTGTTCCCCGGCATGGATTATTACAATAATTTGCCAGCCGGCGAACGTCTGTTTTTTTTCCTCTACTACGTTATGACGGGTCTGCATGCTTTGCACATTATCATTGGAATGGTTATCATCGTTTTTGCCATACGTCAAACAAACAACGGTACCCTCACGGCCGAAAAGCATTCACTGACAGAGAATGCCGGATTGTACTGGCACCTTGTCGACCTCATCTGGATTTACCTTTTCCCATTGTTTTACCTTATTCACTGAGAAAAATGGCACAATCACACGATCAGCATCAGGATAATCATCACGACGGACAGCATCATGCCGTGCCATACAGCGAGCATGTGAGAACACTTGTTGCGTTGCTGTTTCTCACTGCCATAACGGTTGTAGTGTCGGTGTTTGGAGCGGCGCTTTCGACCCTCTCGGTTTTTACAGCGCTTTTCATAGCCACTGTAAAAGTTGTGGTGGTAGCCTATTATTTCATGCATCTGAAATACGAAAAGAAAATTTACAGCGGACTTGTCTTGCTGGTTGGCGTACTCTTTGTCGCCCTCTCTGTGCTGACGGCCCTGGAATACCTTAACCGCTAAGATTTCCACAGCTATGAGAAACTCAGCATCAACATTCGCTCAGGGCGTCGATCTGTCGCTCTATATCATTGTCGGCATATCGCTGGTATTCCTCATCGGTATTACTGCCGTAATGATCTACTTTGTTTTTCGCTACAACAAAATGCGCAACCCTGTGGCAACCAATATCGAAGGCAGCAATCTGCTCGAAGTATTGTGGACTGCCATCCCCACCTTGTTGGTTGTAGTAATGTTCTACTATGGCTGGATGGGCTTCAAACCCATGCGCAGCGTGCCCGATGGCGCAATGGAAGTGAAGGCATACGGGCAAATGTGGAAATTCAGCTTTGAATATCCCGATGGCCGTATCACCGATTCGCTCGTTGTTCCGCTCGGTAAGCCCGTGAAAGTTAACCTTGTTTCGCGCGACGTTTTGCACAGCTTCTACATTCCTGCATTCAGGATGAAAGAAGACATGGTGCCCGGTAAGAACAACTTTATGTGGTTCGAAGCCACAAAAACCGGACGTTACGACATTCTATGCGCTGAGTACTGCGGCCAACTGCACAGTTATATGCTTTCGAGCGTTACAGTGCTGTCGGAGTCGGATTATGCGCAATGGCTGGCATCGGCCCCCAACCTCGCCGACGAGCATCCGGGCCTCGCCTTGCTTAAGCAAAATGCCTGTCTTACCTGCCACTCGCAGGATGGTAGTAAGATTATCGGACCATCGTTTCGTGGACTTTACGGCAGGACCGAAATTGTTGAAACCGATGGCAAGGAGCGCGAATTGCTTGCCGACGACGAGTACATAGCACGCTCAATCAGGGAGCCCAATGCCGATGTGGTGAAAGGCTATATGAAGGGTTTGATGGTCAGCTATGCCAATGTGCTCAACGATGAGCAAATAGCACATATCATCGATTACCTCAAGACACTGAAATAATGTTGAAAATCATCTCGGAACGCATACGTTTGTTGGCCGAATTAAGCAAGGTGCGCATAACCTTTGCCGTAATGCTCACCACGCTGGCAGGCTATCTGCTTGCAAAAGGCAGTCTTGATGCGGGAATTATACTTCCTGCGCTTGGTATTTTCGTTCTTGCCTGCGGCTCATCTGCCCTCAATCACTATCAGGACTGCGACCGCGACGGCCTGATGGCACGTACGGCCAGGCGGCCCATTCCTTCAGGACGTATCAGTCGAAATGCTGTTTTGTACATTGCCATCATGCTGTCGGTTTCAGGATCAGCGATGCTTTATATCTCCTCAGGTTTCGAAGGTATGCAGCTTGGTTTGCTCGCTTTAATCTGGTACAACGGCATCTACACACCCATGAAGCGCCGGTCGGCCTTTGCTGTAATTCCCGGTTCAGTAATTGGTGCAATCCCTCCTTTGGTTGGTTGGGTGGCAGGCGGTGGCCCGCTCATAGATCCGAGGGCGCTCATGCTGGCGTTTTTCTTTTTCATCTGGCAAGTGCCTCATTTTTGGCTGCTTATGCTTAAGTACGGAGAGGAATATGTCAAAGCTGGCTATCCGTCAATCACCCAAAAATACAATGAGCAACAAATAAGGGTACTGACCTTCGTTTGGGTATTTGCAACCGCCATAACAGCGCTAATGCTTCCGCTTTATGGCCTTGTACACTCGCGTTATATTGTCCTTGCAATCATTGCCGGAGCAGTCTGGATTACTGCTGTTTTTGCAGGCTTGCTGGTGCGTAGCGGAAATTCCATCAACCCTTTCTATTATTTTATGCGAATCAATTATTTTGTGCTGCTGATGATTGTTTCGCTATCCCTCGACCCGTTTTTGCAATAAAGAACCCGTTGGGCTTGCACGTCCAACGGGTCAGAAATTTTTTCGTAAAGGTGTTATTTTACCGAGCCGGACAATTCGGCACCTGGTTTAAACTTAACTACCTTCTTGGCGGAGATACTGATTTCCTTGCCGGTCTGAGGATTGCGACCTTTGCGGGCCGACCTTGCAGAAACCGAGAAAGTTCCAAAACCAACAAGCGTTACCTTGTCGCCGGCCTTGAGGGCGTTGGTGGTAGCAGCAACAAAAGCGTCCAGTGCCTTTTTAGCATCAACCTTCGTCAGGTTGGCTTCTGCGGCGATTGCGTCGATCAATTCAGCTTTGTTCATTTTTTTATTTTTTGGTTAGAATATTGGTTGAACAAGGCACAAAAATAATC
>DAIOUP010000348.1:0-3027 GCA_036759465.1 Bacteroidales bacterium | reverse complement strand
TTGTCAAATACCTCAAAATCAACTACCCGCAGTTCAAGTACCATCAATACAATAAAATTCAGGGTCTGCCATTCCTGGTAGCCGAGCTTCGCGAACAGTTCGAAAAACTATTAAATGCTTGATCCTATGGAAAATATGCAAATAGAAGCCCAAGCCCTGCAGCTTACCAAGGATGATTTTGCCAGCGACCAGTTGGTAAAATGGTGCCCGGGATGCGGCGATCATGCCATCCTGCATTCGGTCGAAAACGTGTTTCCCAACCTGGGCATCGCCAAAGAAGACTTTGTTGTGGTATCTGGTATTGGTTGCTCATCGCGCTTCCCTTATTATATGAACACCTATGGTGTGCATGGCATCCACGGGCGCGCTGCTGCCCTGGCAACCGGTGTGAAGCTGGCCAACCCGAAGCTGAGTGTTTGGATGATTACCGGCGACGGCGACTGTATGGCCATAGGCGGCAATCACTTCATTCACACCATACGTCGAAATATCGATATCAATATCCTGCTGTTCAACAATAAGATCTACGGTCTTACGAAAGGACAGTTTTCTCCAACCACACCGCAGGGTTCGAAAACGAAGACAAGCCCTCAGGGAACCTTCGAGAGACCTTTCAATCCCGGCGAACTCGTCATTGGTTCGCAAGGCAATTTCTTTGCCAGATCGCTCGATGCCAACCCAAAAGCTATGACGGCGGTGTACATGGAAGCTGCAAAGCACAAAGGCACCTCGGTAGTTGAGATACTTCAGAATTGCGTAATCTTCTTCAACAAGGCTCATGAGCTGATTACCAATAAGGAAACGCGCGACGATAATCAGCTCTGGCTCGAACATGGTAAGCCACTCATCTTTGGCAAAGACCGAAACAAAGGCATTGTGCTTAAAGGTACGCGCCTCGAAGTGGTTACCATCGGTGAAAATGGCGTCACCGAAGGGGATATCCTCGTTCATGACCAATACGAGAAAGATCCCGGAATCCACATGATGATTGCCCGCATGATGCCGCCGGAGTTTCCTGTGGCACTGGGCGTTATCCGTTCGGTAGCTGCTCCTACCTTCGACCAGAACCTGATGGAGGTGCTCGAGCACGAAAAGGCAAACTCACGCATTAAAACGGTTGACGACCTGCTGCAGAGCAACCCCACCTGGACAATTGATTGATAGCGAACCAAAACCATACTAAGCCGCTTCCGTGAGGAGGCGGTTTTTTTCTGCTTACTTTTACCCCATGAAAAGCCGGATGCTCAGCTATATGCGACAAAATCTGATGCCATTGCCAGGCAGCAAGATAATTGTTGCGCTGAGTGGAGGCCGCGATTCAGTAGTGCTGCTGCACTTGCTCATTAAAGCTGGGTTTTTGGTAGAGGCTGCACATATGAACTTTAGCCTCAGGGGAAGTGAAAGCGATGAAGATGAAAGGTTTGTGATGGATTTGGCAGAGTTACTGGGGATCACACTTCATTTAAAGCGGGTTGATGCACGTTCTTATGCGCAAACAGAAAAAATTTCGCTCCAGGAAGCAGCCCGCCAACTTCGATACAGCTGGTTTGATGAGCTTGTTGTGCCTACGGAGGCCGATGCCGTTGCAGTTGCTCACCACCTTGACGACAGTATCGAAACCACATTTATCAACCTATTGCGCGGTACAGGCATTGCCGGCCTTGCAGGCATACGTCCGGTAAACGGCAGGATTGTTAGGCCTTTGCTGTTTGCTAAAAGTGCTGATATTGAAGAATATGCAATTGCACAGGGCCTCCGCTGGCGTGATGACAGCTCGAATTTTAAGGACGATTATCTGCGAAACAGGATAAGGCATCATCTGTTACCCTTGCTTCGAACCATTGCCGGAGAAACACACGGAGGACTGGAATCGAGCCTGGATTTGATTTCTTCGCAAGCTGGTTTGTATGCAGAACTTACTGAAGAAATGCGTCATAAGCTGCTTGAAAAAATTGAAGATGGAGCTTATCGCATTGCAATTCCCAACCTGAAAATGCATCAACATACCGCGGCGGTTTTGTACCAAATCCTGTCGCCGTTTGGTTTCAACAGCAAACAAGTGCAACAAATCAATCAGGCACTTGGGGGGCGAGCCGGCAAGGTATTTCATTCCTCAGATTATGAAGTTTATTTGGGTAGCAGGCATCTCGAAATCTATGCTAGGATATTGAGTAAAATCCCTGAACATCAGGTTTTCCCAAAGCCTCCCGAAAACTGTCCTATTGAGTTCGAAATCGTTGAGTGGCATACAGAAAAGAAGTTTTCGCAAGATACGGCTCAGGCCTGGCTCGATTTCGACACCCTTCGTTTTCCCCTGAGTCTGCGGAGCCCGAAAAGAGGCGACCGATTCGTGCCCCTTGGCATGAAAAACTCGCAGCTGCTCAGCGATTTTTTTACGAACAATCACTTCAGTCAGAACGCAAGAAAAAAGACTTTACTGCTTGTTGACGCCGACGGAACGATCGTTTGGGTTTGCGGACACCGCATAGCACATCCTCATCGCATTCGGCCAACTACTTCAAAAGTTCTTGTGGTGAAGCTAAGATCTGATTAATAATACTGATCAGTCACTTGTTAACATGTTTTAAATCGCTTAAATATCACTTATCATAGGGCTTAATCCTTATTTTTGCAGCTTATTTTATTTTGACTCCCATGAAGAAACGGTTAGTGGTTATCATCGCCCTTTTGGTTATCGCCTGGCTAAGGCCAATACAGGCTCAGATTCTGGAACCAGTGAAGTGGCGTTTCAGCACCGAAAAAGTAGGCGAAAAGGAATACGACTTGCTGTTTATTGCCGATATAGAGCCAAAATGGCATTTGTATTCGCAAGACATACCAATGAGTCCGCCGGCCACGGTTTTCAGCTTCGAGGCTTCGGAAGCTTTCAGCCTTGTGGGCAAGGTAAATGAGCCGAAAGCCGAGGAGCAATACGACCCGAACTTCGAAATGAAGCTCAAGTGGTTTTCGAAGCAGGCCACTTTTCGTCAGCGGGTTAAGATTAACAGCGATAGTCCTGTTGTAATA
>DAIOUP010000347.1:0-3028 GCA_036759465.1 Bacteroidales bacterium | reverse complement strand
GCTCCTCTGGTGGTGCTCGAAGCAACGCATGAAAAAACACTGGATTTCGTGCCCTTGGAAGAGTTGGTGAAATTTGCCTGGAAATCAGAATTATAGATGTTGGAAAAGAGAAATGTTGCGATCATTGGTTCCGGAGTGGGCGGACTTGGCAGTGCCATACGTCTGGCGCATAAGGGGTATAAAGTGATGGTTTTCGAGTCGAACCCATACCCGGGAGGAAAGCTCACGCAAATCAGGCATGGAGGCTATCGTTTCGATGCAGGCCCCTCGCTTTTTACCATGCCTGAGTATGTTGAAGATTTGTTCAGACTGACAGGTCGCAACATTACAAACTACTTCACTTACAGTAAAGAGGATGAATCGGGTCGGTATTTCTGGAATGACGGCACAAGGCTTGTTGCCCATGCCGATACCGAGCTGTTTGCAAGGGAAGTGGAGGCCGTACTCGGGGCGGATGCGCGCCATACCCTTCAGCGCCTGAAGCGGAGCGAAACGATGTATAATATGGCCGGCAGGATTTTTCTGCACAAACCCCTCAACCGATGGTCAACCTGGCTCAATGGTGATGTAGCCAAAGCCCTCATCCGTATTCACCAGCTTGGTATCTTTAGTAGTATGCATGCCGAAAACGTAAGAATTTTGAAAAACCCCAAGCTGGTGCAGCTTTTCGACCGATATGCAACATACAACGGCTCAAGCCCTTACAAAGCTCCGGCAGCACTCAATGTCATTCCGCATCTCGAGCACAGCCTTGGCACCTATATTCCCCTAAAAGGCATGCACCAGATTACCGAGAGTTTGTATGCCCTTGCGCTGGAGCTGGGTGTTGAATTTCGCTTTGGCGAAAAAGTGGAGCGTATAGTTCATGACGGCAAACAAGTTAATGGAGTTGTCACAAGCCGAAATACTTACGAAGCCAAAATTGTGGTTTCGGACATGGATGTGCTGCTTACCTATCGCCGCCTGCTGAGCGATATCAAGGCCCCGGAATTTATCCTGTCGCAGGAGCGTTCTACCTCAGCACTGATCTTCTATTGGGGTATCAGTAAATCTTTTCCCGAGCTCGGTTTGCACAATGTGTTTTTTGGGGATGATTACCGCGGCGAATTTGAAAGGTTGTTCAAAGGAATAGTTCCCGACCCCGACCCCACTGTTTACGTGAGCATTACGGCCAAGCGCATAACCGGGGATGCCCCTTCGGGCTGCGAAAACTGGTTTGTGATGCTAAACGTTCCGCCGCATCGCAAAGCTTTCGACTGGGAAAAGCTCATCCCGCAATACCGCAAAATTTTGCTCACTAAGCTTGGCCGGATGTTGGACGTCGAGCTCGAACCACTGGTGGAGGTGGAAGACACCCTCAGCCCACTGGATATCGAAATACGCACCAGCTCATTCGGAGGTTCGCTCTATGGAAATAGCTCTAATAACCGATTTGCGGCTTTTCTTAGACATACCAATAACAGCAGCCGCCTTAAAAACCTCTATTTCTGCGGCGGAAGTGTGCATCCTGGCGGCGGTATACCGCTTTGCCTGCTTTCGGCTAGCATTGTTTCCGAATTAATCCCAAACCCATGAAAGATCTTTTTACCAGCAAATTCAGGCTCAGTCTTTTTTTATTATCGGCTGTTTATGCAGTGGGTTTCATCACCATCCTGCTTGGCCACACTGATAGCCTGATGCGTCTAACGCCTTACAACCTGCTTTTTGCAACGGCCCTGCTCATCTACAACGCAGAAAACCCCGACCGAAACTATACTATTTGGTTTCTGATCAGTGCCCTGGCCGGTTTCTTTCTCGAAGCCATTGGAACTGCAACCGGACTGATCTTTGGTACATACCACTATGGTAATGGTTTGGGAATCAAAGCCCTCGATGTTCCGTTGATGATTGGCATCAACTGGCCGGTATTGGTTTTTGCCACTTCAGCCATTTTACTTCCGCTTGGATGGCACTGGATACTCAGGGCAGTGGCCGGCTCGCTCATGATGGTGGCCTACGATGTGCTGCTCGAACCGGTGGCCATGCGTTTCGATTTCTGGGATTGGGACGGAGGAGTGGTGCCTTCTCAAAATTATCTGGCATGGTTTATCATCGCACTGCTGATGCAATTGGGGGTGAACAGGTTCGTCAAACCGATTGCGAACAAAATAGCGCTTTATATCATTATCATACAAGCAGCATTTTTTGCTTTGCTCATTTATACTGAAAACCTCAGGGTATTTTAAAACAATTCGACCATGAACCCCATCTACCTGTACCTTGACATTTTCACTTTCTTTTTCCCGTTTGTGCTGAGCTTCGACCGGAAAGTGGCATTTTACAAAGACTGGAAATATCTTTTTCCGGCCATTGGCATCATGGCAGTGTTTTTTATTGGCAAAGACGTCTGGTATGCAGCCATGCAAATCTGGGGCTTCAACGATCGGTATCTTCTGGGCGTTCGTTGGTTGGGCCTCCCCATCGAAGAATGGATGTTTTTTTTAGTAGTACCCTATGCCATCGTGTTCATCTACGCCTGCCTTAAAGCCTACCTGAAAACCGACCCGCTGATCAGCGTGCACCGCGCTCTTGCCATTGGTTTGAGCATGTTGCTCATCGTGCTTGGGTTGATATATTACGACAGGCTTTACACCTCGATAATTTTCATCTTGACGGCGCTGTTGCTACTTTACAATGTTTATCGCCGTCAGCCATGGCTCAGCATGTTCATGCTGGCTTATTTTGTTTCGCTTATTCCGTTTTTGCTGGTCAACGGGGTGCTCACAGGCAGCTGGCTCGAGCAGCCCATTGTTTGGTACGATAACAGCCACAACCTTGGTATTCGCATTTTCACCATACCCATCGAAGACACCATTTATAACCTGATGATGTTTCTCGTGACGGTGCAACTTATGGAATGGTTCAAAACCAAATACTAAGTCCCGAATTAAAAAAAAACACGCAGCTGTATTTATCAGATGCGTGTTTCAACTTATTAATATCCAGCGCTTATTTAATCTCTATTTCGATCCATTTGCTCCTGTCGGGC
>DAIOUP010000346.1:0-3029 GCA_036759465.1 Bacteroidales bacterium | reverse complement strand
AAATTAATGCACAAAAAGTAGCTGAGTAAGTATGTAAACAGGCAACAGAATGGTGAGTGAGAACTTGAACATATAGCCAAAGAAGCTCGGCATTTCGATCTTATTTTCCTCAGCAATGGCTTTCACCATAAAGTTTGGACCGTTTCCGATATAAGTCATTGCTCCAAAGAATACTGCGCCAAGGGAAATAGCTGTGAGCAATCCTTCGGGTATTCCGGCTACCACATTTATGCCTTCGGGCATATGCAGGCCTAAAGCCAGCTTGTGAAATGCCAGGGCTGTTGGTGCATTGTCGAGGAACGAGCTGAGTGCACCTGTGGCATAATAGAATGCTGCCGGAGTTGATACGCCAAGCGTTTCGGCATTGGCATTCAGCCAAAGCAGGGCTGGGATCATGGTAATAAAAATGCCAAGGAAAAGGAATGCGACTTCGATGATTGGTGTCCAGGTAAATTTATTGTCAAGGCGCAATTTTCGTGGTGTGAAGTAGAGCGAAAGTCCTGCCATCAGAAGCATAGACGCTTCTCGCACAAAGCCATAATAATGATTGTCGTGAATGATGTGCAGATAGTGCTCATTGAGGAAAGCTACCGACATGATTACGCCCAGGAGGAAGATAAAATTGTATGTGCCTGTAAGGGTAATGGGTTCTACATTGGTTCTGTCCTTCTTAATCGCCTCGTGGCTCTCTTTTTTGTAATAGTATTTATCGGTGAAATAATAGATGGTAAGCAGCACTGCAAGCACAAATGCCCATTCTTTAAACAGGCTGAAGAACCATTCGAACGGTGCTCCGCGCAGGTAGAGAAGGAACAGTGGCGGGTCGCCCAGGGGTGTCAGCATACCCCCTGCATTGGCAACAATAGCTATGAAAAAGAGGATGGTATGGACCTTGAATTGCCTTTCGGATATTGTACGAATTACAGGGCGGATGAGCAACATTGCAGCACCCGTCGTTCCCATAAAGCTTGCAAGCAAGCCGCCGATAGCCAGAAACAGGGTGTTGATCCACGGCTTGGCTTCTATATCGCCCTTGAGCTGGATGCCTCCTGTGATGATGAACAGGGAGCCAAGCAAAATGATAAACGGGATGTAATCGAAAAGCATCTGGTGCAAAAGCGCTGCTGACAGGCTGTGATAAATCAGCCAGATAGCTGTTGGTACGCCAAGCACCAACGATACAATGAGCTTGTTTTTGTTTTCTTCCCACCAGTGATGGAAAAAAAGAGGTCCGATGGCAATGAACATCAGCATGATAAGAAATGGTACCGATGCCCAGAGCGGAATTTCCATGAGTAGTTGATCTGCCATTTTATTCACACTTATGAATGAGGGCGCTAAATTAGAGGCTTTAAACTTCAACACAATAGAGAAAGACTGTGATAGCGTAATTTAGAACGAGTTAAAATTAATTGAGTTTCTTTTATATGTCCTGTTTAACCTGTGATCGAAAACCCAGAATCGCGAGAAAACTTAGCACCTATTTCCGTTATTTGCCGATTCAAACTGCTTTCAGGGCAAAACGCAGGGCCACATCAATGCTAATCCTGTAAGAGAGATATTTGCAGAAAATCCTTAAGGTAAAACGACTTTACTATGATACGAATCGACAAGTCATTGCTTAACCAATTAAGCGCCAAAGCCGAATCATCTGCCCGTTTGCGTATAAATTACAACTTTCACGATGGCGATAGCGATATCTTGCAACGCATGCTGAACGCCATGGAACCAGGTACTTACATCAGGCCGCACCTGCACAAGGACCCCGATAAGCGCGAAGCATTCATTTGCCTTCGCGGCCGCTTCATGGTGGTGGAATATAACGATGACGGCACTATTTACGACTTCATCATTTTAGATCCTCAGGAAGGTAATTTTGCATGTGAGATTGCCGCCGGACGTTATCACAACATGATTGCGCTGTGCAGCGGCTCGGTGGCCTACGAACTTAAGGACGGTCCATACGATCCGGCAACCGACAAAAAATTCGCGCCTTGGGCGCCCGAAGAAGGCAGCCCCTCAACTTTGCAATTCATTGCCAGTATTTTAAACCAGACGGGTCATGCAATACCTGATTGATTGCTGAAAATACCCGCCCTGCGGCGCAATTTCCCTAAATTTGCCGTCAAATATTGCCGATGACATCCAAGCCCTCCATACCCAAAGGCACGCGCGATTTCGGACCTGAAGTGATGGCTCGCCGAAATTACATTTTGGATACCATTAAGCAGGTATTCAGGTTGTTTGGCTATCAGCCTATCGAAACTCCTGCAATGGAAAACCTCTCCACACTTCTCGGAAAATACGGCGAGGAAGGCGATAAGCTGCTATTTCGGATTCTCAACTCCGGCGATTTTCTTCAAAACGTCGATCTGTCATCCGTGAATGGTGTCTCCGATTTGCTTCCGCACATCACTGAGAAAGGTCTGCGGTACGATCTTACCGTCCCGTTTGCCCGCTTTGTAGTGCAAAACCGAAACGAACTTCCATTTCCTTTCCGGCGCTATCAGATTCAACCTGTTTGGAGAGCCGACCGACCGCAAAAAGGGCGTTACCGCGAATTTTATCAGTGCGATGCAGATGTCGTAGGCAGCGACTCCCTGCTCAACGAAGCCGAACTGGTGCAAATGGTCGACATGGTTTTCGGCAGGCTCGGAATAAGGGTAGTCGTAAAAATCAACAACAGAAAAATTCTGGCCGGTCTTGCCGCTGCCATCGGACAACCCGAAAGGCTCACCGATATCACGATGGCCATCGACAAGCTCGACAAAATTGGTATCGAAAAAGTCAACGAGGAGTTGGCGGAACGTGGCCTGCCGGAACAAGCCATCCAGGCCTTGCAACCGGTACTTTTTATGAAAGGTGATACCAATGCTAAGCTCGAAAGCCTGAAAAAAATCATAGGTCATTTAGAGGAAGGAGCCAAAGGAATCGAAGAGATGACGGTTCTTCTCAACTACCTTGGCAATGGCAATCTGAGTCTTCAGCTGGAATTTGACCTGACACTGGCCCGCGGGCTGAACTACTAC
>DAIOUP010000345.1:0-3029 GCA_036759465.1 Bacteroidales bacterium | reverse complement strand
ACTTTGGCAGTAAACCAGATAGTTGAGTACGCTTTTGCCAATTTTGGGATCAACCTTCGTAACAATTCAACCCGAACCATCGGCCTGATCATCCCTGAAATCGAACACTATTTCTTTTCAGCCATCATCAACGGCATAGAAGAAATTGCTTACAAGAATGACTACAGCGTGATGGTGTTCCAATCGAACGAATCGTACAAGCGCGAAGTACTTAACAGTCAGGCCGTATTAACGAACAGGGTCGATGGCGTGCTTGTTTCATACAGCAAGGAAACGAGCGACTTTTCCCACTTTCAGAAACTGGTGGACAACGAAATTCCCGTGGTGTTTTTCGACAGGGTGACCGATCTGGTGCAGGCCGATCAGGTGCTGGCCGACGACTATCAGGGAGCATTCCTGGCAGTAAATCACCTCATTGAAAAAGGTTGCCGAAGGATTGCCCATTTTGCCGCTCCACAAAATCTTCAAATTGGCAAACAACGATTGGCCGGCTATCACGATGCGCTGCTAAAACACAATATTCCATTCGACCATAACCTTGTGCTACTGGCCGATACTTACGAAATGGCGCGCAAAGCAACCCACGATATCCTCCGCAAACCCACCGCCCCCGATGGTTTTTTTGCCGTAAACGACATGTCGGCCATCGCCATCATCAAGGCTGCAAAGGAATTGGGCAAGCGTGTACCCGAAGACGTCAGGGTTGTAGGTTTCGAAAACAGCAAGTCGGCCATGTTCAGCGATCCTGAACTTACCACCGTGGATCAGTTTGGTTTCGATCTGGGCCGCGAAGCCTGTCAGGTACTGCTGCGCCGGCTGAAGGACGACAAAGGCGACGAGCCCTTCCGGCCAGTTAAAAAAGTTATTAAAACCAAACTTGTCGTCCGCAATTCAACCTAGTCCTGCAGGCCGAGCTCTTTTGACGGGTCCCAGAAAAGTGCTCTGAATCGCACAACCTTATCGTCCACTACCTCAACACCTTCCTGCTCAAGCAATTCCTGCATGAGCCCTGGCCAGCCGAAATGATGCTTGCCCGTTAGTAAACCATTGCGGTTTACTACCCTGTGCGCCGGGATGTTCAGCTTGCTGTGATGGCTGCCGTTCATGGCCCAGCCAACCATCCTCGAAGACGACTTTGCACCCAGATACGCGGCAATGGCGCCGTAAGTAGTCACTCTGCCATGAGGGACCTGGGCAACAACCTTATAGACGGCATCGAAAAACGACTCATCAGCCTTCATGGTGTAACGAAAAAACAAGGTATTTGATGCTCAATCCTTGGGCAAGCCACATCTGTTCGTAAAAAGTCCTGATTCGCTTTACATCCATTTCGTCAGGAGTGGCATACAAATCATTGGTTGCATAACACAATCGGTGTCCACCGCTGTCGATGATTTCGAGGGTGTAGTTGTACAGCAGCTCACTATCCGTTTTCAAATGAATGAGGCCTCCCGGCTTCAAAAGGTCAGCGTAATGATTTAAAAATCTCGGAGAAGTAAGACGTTTGTGTTGTCTTGCCTTTCGGGGCTGGGGATCGGGGAAAGTGATCCAGACTTCCGAGATTTCATCTTTGCCAAAAAAGTAGTTAATCATCTCGATGCGCGAACGAACAAAAGCCACGTTTGTTAGCCTCTCTTCCACAGCATTCTTCAGGCCTCTCCAAAGTCGCGCGCCCTTGATGTCCATGCCGATGAAGTTTTTTTCGGGGTAATGCCGGGCCAGGCCAATTGTATACTCTCCCTTGCCACAGCCCAGTTCAAGCACAATAGGGTGTTCGTTTTTGAAAAAATCCCTGTTCCATTGACCTTTAAACTGGAACGGCCCAAGCTGCAATTGCTCGTAGCTTACCTGAAATAGATTGCTAAAAGTCTCGTTTTCGGCGAAACGCTGAAGCTTATTCTTTGAACTCACGATTTTTGCGGGTTGTTGTTCAGATGACGAGCAACCAGGCTTGGTTATCAACCTTCTGTTTGATCTGACTGAGCTTGTCCAATGCTGCAGCCCTGTTGTCGAGTCGTTCATAGGTAACCCTCCAGAGGCCTCCTGCAGTGCGACCGGTAATCGAAGCATTGAACTGCTGCTTCCTAAGATCGATTACCAGTTTTTCGGCATTGGCTTTCTCGCGGAAAGCGCCTGCAACGATGTAAAATCCACGTTGAGATTCGGACGAGATCACGCTGTTGTCAGGCTGTAGGACTGCGCTTGCCGTATTTTCAACCACATCTGCAGACTTAGGTTCTGCTTGCTTTGGGGCCTCAGCTTTTGGTTCCGGCTTTGAAGATTGCGGTGCGATTAATCGGGGCAGCGAGGCCGAATAACCCATTTCAACAGCAGGACTTTCGTTTGATGTTGCTGTTTCGCCTTGCTGCTCAGTTTTCGGTTCTGAAACTTCGTTTGGCTCGGCACGGTAAGGCCTGGCAGGCTGTAGGTTGTCGTCAGCCTTTTTAATATTGACGTTGTCCTTGTGTTCTTGAGACAAATCCTTACTAATCAGGATCATGTCTTTTGGCAGCTTATCCATGTGCATGAGCAGGTACTCGCCGGGGCTGGCATAGAAAAGCGGCAAAATAGTTGCCTGCCCTACATATTGCTGATAGTAAGCACTTACAATACCTTTGTTCATGTAGGCAGCTCCGGCAAGAAGTGCTGCTGCGGCGGTGCCGATCACAATGAGCTGCCGGCGGAGGTTCGACGGACGGCGCGAGGCTACCATCGGACGTTTTGGCTCAGTCCTGGGCAATGGGGCGGGAGGCGGCGGGACTTCGGCAGGTTTGCGCGCCGGCCTCGCAAATATTGGCTCCCGAGGTATGGTACTTTCGTCACGTTTAACAGGTGGCGATACAAAACCCGCCAATCCAAAGGCATCCGGAAGGTAGTTCTGATGCGTATCAGGCTCAAAAACAAGTTGTTGATCCTTGTCGTAATAAATTGACCCTACATTTCGGAAGTTGATGCGCTTGCCTTCGCCCAAAGCTGCCAGGCATTTAAGTACGAATCGGTCGAGTTTGGATTTTGCCTCGTGATAGGGC
>DAIOUP010000344.1:0-3032 GCA_036759465.1 Bacteroidales bacterium | reverse complement strand
GATTGACGCTAACTGTAAAGTGATTGGCCCTGAAACCGTGCACATACAGCCAGGCAGCGTATTCCGACTCCTTGCGAAGCTTTTCGTAAACCTCGTAACTAACAGTCAACCAGCTGCAACCGCTAAAAATAAGCTCATCTGAGGTGAGTAATTCCGAAGGAATGGCATCGACGCATTGCTTGATCGTCTGCTGAACGAAAGGGCTGAAATGCTTGCTCAGCAACTCGGAAATAAATACCCTTGGTCCGCCTTCCATTTCGTAATGCCTTGCATAGAGGTGTTTGTCTTCGAAGTGATACTCACCCGCATAAGTATAGCCCGCCTTGATGAACAGTTTTGACAAAACCTCAATATTAACCCTTGGATCATCGAAGGTGCGAAATGCAATATGGTCGTTTTCAACGGTTTCTCCGTTGGCAACGAATAAATCATACACTTTCTGGACCGAGGGATTTTGTGTGGTGTAACCTTTCCACAAACGATCGAAAATTTGTTGTGCTGTCATATTTGTTGTTGTTTTCATTTAGAACAATTGTAAAAGGAGTTGGTTGATTTCATGGGCCGAAAATACATCGGAAATATTTGACGAGAAAACTTTTTCAGTCAATGACTGCCTTGTGTGCAATACTCCGAGGAGCAAATTGTTTAGCTCGGAAAGTCGTTCATCGCCAACGACATTAAAATCTTTTATAATTCCCCGGTGCACTTCAAATGAAGCGACAATTTCGATCCCTTTGAATAAAAAAGTCTTCTTGAAACTGTAGTCTGGGCTGTAAAAGAAGTTCCAGGCATCAGTATAGTATTTCTCGGCAGCAAGTTGACTTATGACTTCTGATTCTGCTTTCGCAAATGAACGTATATCGCTGATTGATAACTCTTTAATTAAATATTCTTCAAGTAGATATTTAAATTCATCGAATTCAATACTCGTGCCGGAAAGTGCAGCGATGTTTGCAATTGGAGCAGGATTCGATTGTATAGCTTTGGACTTGTAGGGCTGGTCGGGACGTTTGATCAACGAATGTATTGATGAGAGATCAGCATTGAAAAGCAGGGTGCCATGGTGCAAGCTTCTGTTCTTGAAGACATGTGCTGCATTTCCAGAAATCTTTAACCCATTGACAGAAAGGTTACTAATTCCGGTCAACTCAACTTTTAATCCAAACCATTTAAGAAAATCAATGATTGGCTGTGTTGCCGCCCGAAAATCGATTTTATTATTGCTCTTGCCGTTATCAGTAATTAGGGTAAAGTTCAGATTTCCGGGAGCATGTACAACTGTGCCGCCGCCTGAGATGCGACGGAGGACAGGGATGTTTTGCCCGAATACCAGCTCGGGATTAATTTCTGCATAAGCCAGCTGGTGCTTTCCCGTAACGATGCAGCATTCGCTTTCCCAAATCATCAACACCTCCTCGTTCAGATGTTTCACGGCAAATTCCTCAGCCGCAAGATTAAACCAGGGGTCGTTACGATCTTTACGTAGGCAAATCATTCGGGATATTTCTGGTCAAAATTAGCCATTTTACAATCAGCTCACTTAAATGGAGTAACTTTGCAGCCTTTAATAATCATCCCAACTTAGAAACTATCATGCACGAAATCAGAAATATAGCCATCATTGCGCACGTTGACCACGGCAAGACAACGCTCGTTGACCGTATCCTTTATCAGGTAAAACTGTTCCGCGACAATCAGGAAGTCCAGGAATTAATCCTCGACAGCAACGACCTGGAGCGCGAGCGGGGTATCACCATTCTTGCCAAAAACGTGTCGGTCAGGTATAAAGGCGTTAAGATTAATATTATCGACACCCCTGGACACGCCGATTTCGGGGGCGAGGTGGAGCGTGTGCTCAATATGGCCGATGGAGTGTTACTGCTTGTGGATGCCTTCGAAGGACCGATGCCACAAACGCGTTTTGTGCTTCAAAAGGCCATCGAAATGGGTCTTAAACCCATTGTGGTTATAAACAAGGTAGATAAGCCCAACTGCCGGCCCGACGAAGTGCAGGAAGCCGTTTTTGAACTGATGTTCAATCTGGGTGCTACAGAGGATCAGCTCAACTTTCCAACGGTTTTTGGCTCGTCAAAAGAAGGCTGGATGTCGGATCACTACAGCAAACCCGCTCAAGATATTTCCTATCTGCTGGATGTGATTATCAGCCAGATACCTCCGGCACAATTTCTTGAGGGCACACCCCAGCTGCAGATCACTTCGCTCGACTACAGCTCTTATGTAGGTCGTATTGCCGTTGGTCGTCTGCATCGCGGCACCTTGCAGGCCGGCATGGCGGTTTCGCTTGTGAAACGCACAGGAGAAATTAGCCGAAATACCATCAAAGAGCTTTACGTATTCGAAGGACTTGGAAAAGAGCGTATTAAAACTCCGGTAAGGGCAGGGGATATCGTTGCCCTTTTGGGTATTGATGATTTTGAAATTGGCGATACTGTGGCCGACGCTGAAAATCCTGAAGCCATGCCGCCCATCAAGATCGACGAGCCCACCATGAGTATGCTGTTTACAGTGAACAACTCGCCTTTCTATGGAAAAGAAGGCAAGTTTGTAACCTCAAGGCATTTGAGAGACAGGCTGTTTAGAGAAACAGAGAAAAATCTGGCACTCAGGGTTGAAGAAACCGAATCGCCCGAAAGTTTGCTCGTTTACGGCAGGGGAATACTCCACCTCAGCGTACTGGTCGAAACCATGCGTCGTGAGGGTTACGAGTTTCAATTGGGTCAACCTAAAGTGATTGTAAAAACCATCGATGGCATTAAGCATGAGCCTGTCGAAACGCTCACCGTGCTCGTCCCAGAGGATTTCGCAGGCAGGGTTATTGAACAGGTTACTATGCGCAAGGGCGAGCTGCTCGAAATGCACCCCAAAGGCGACCGCATGCACCTCGAATTCGGCATACCGGCTCGTGGTATCATTGGTCTGAGAAACAATATTCTCACCGCCACCGAAGGCGAGGCCAGCATTGCCCACCGTTTCAAGGATTTCGAACCCTGGAAAGGAGAAGTGCCTAACCG
>DAIOUP010000343.1:0-3040 GCA_036759465.1 Bacteroidales bacterium | reverse complement strand
TCCAAGCACAATACCCATCCAAAGCACAGCAAGAAAAAGCACCATACTGATTGCAAAAACGGTAATCTTGCCTAAGCCGGAAGTTGGGCTGAAGTAATTTCGCAGATAGAAAGCCAGCATTCCGGCGGCTGCTGCCAATGGCGTGATAATAAGTGGTTTGAGCATCCACCATTCGCCCCATTCCGGTTTAAATTCGTCTGCTGAAAAAATCATCAAGGTGGTAATGAGCAAGCCAATAGCCCAGCCGGATAGCAAATGCCTGAAAAGGCTTTTTGGAGAAATACCTTTTACTGTTTCCAAAAGATTCTTCATGTCTTCAATGTTTGGAGAATGGGAGTGCAATAACGCCAATCTATTGTTTTTATTATTAAAACCCCGCAGTTTAACTATAAGGTTTGAGTTGGGGCTTCCAATTTCTGAGTATTTAATGGTGGACAATATAATTCAGGGGCAGTACTTTATCAACGCTTTGGTTTATAGCGCGATGCGGCAAGAATTGCCTGAGCATCGCCGGCTTCAAGCACTTCAGCGAGGCTTCTTCCAGGATTCTGCATGGCATAGCTGCGCATGATTTGCCAACCCACCCATTCGCCAATGCGTGCAGGAGCGTCGTAAGAGAAATCAGCAGTGAAAGGTCCGTCGGCGAACAATTTGCGAAATGCAAACGGATCACTGCTGTAAAGCATGCCTTCGCTAACCAGGGCCGTCCAGATTTCGGCTTCATGCTTTCGGAGCCAGTTCATTTTCGCTTCGTCAATGCCGAAAAGGACATAATCGGGCGTACCCTGCAACATAGCCTCCATAAAAAGATACTTTTTCCCCGATGCGATCATTTCGTCCAATACTCTGGTACGAAGCACCTGATCTTCCACGTGAGCTTCATACATGGCCGCCCATACAGCGCTGCCAAGGTGGGCAGGGGTCATACGGGCCGTCATATAGCGAGGTATTCCCAGACGGGCATAGGCTGTTTCATCTGCTCCCAAAAAGCAATCGAGTGCAATAAGCACTTCGTTATGCCCGACCATAACGGGCTGCTCCACCTGTACATTGGACACGAAGGTGTAAATGACGGGAAGCGGTACATAAGGATAAAAGTGAATAAACCTCCTGAACGAAGTATTGATCAAGTTCTTCCAGTCCTCTTTCTGAGCAAATACCCGACGGGATTTATTGAAAAGATTCCGGGTCAGGGTGTCTCCCACAAAACGGCGGAGCTTATTTGTACTTGCAGTATCGTCGAGGTTGGCATCCAAAAAAGGAAGAAAATCGCTTTGAATTTTCCTTAGATGGGCCTCAAAGTTTGCAGTGTCGGCATCGAAAAGCGCCTTTCCATAATCCCTGTGCTGAAGATTGATTTCCGGCAGTTGACGCTCGTCAACAAAAAACAATTGCTTCTTCCGTTGGCAAGCGTTGCCCGCGAAAGAAGCAATGAACAAAAAGATGATAAAATAACGATTGATAATCAGCATTATAAACTATAAGATCTTCCAGCCGATACTCACTTCGAATGCCTGGCTGCGTGAATCGAACTGCACGGGATTTCCGCCGATATTAACTGTGCCAATAATGTTGTTCAGACCCATCGAGTATTTTACATCAACGGCAAACATTAAGATATCGAGACCTGCGCCCAGTTTTAAACCCCAGTGAATGTTCTTGATATCGCTTTCCGTTATGGGATTGGTAAGCGAAGATCCCTGATTTGTCTGAATTTGTTTATTCACAATAATATTGGCTGCGGGGCCTCCGAAGACTCTCAGGTTAATTAATTCCAGATCAAGAAGCTTTACACCAAGCTGTAATGGAATTTCAATTCCTGAAAGGGTAATTTCCTGCTCTACAGGAAGTGGCGAATTGAGATCGATGGGTTTGAAGACAGTCCCTTTGGTGTACCAGACTATTTCTGGTTGAATGTGCACTTTATCTCCAATGCGAGCGAAAGCACCGAAAAGAAAGTTGTTTCGGAAACCATTCTCAATAGAGTCCTGATTCACGGTAAGGGTGGAAGCGGTGAAGCCAACCTTTGGTCCAAGGTCGAATTGGGCATTTGCAAGCTGATAGGCTGCCAAAAGCGCTAAAGTGAATAAGATTCTCTTCATTATTATTGTGGTTTTTGGGTTAACACATCAGGTTTTCGGTCAGAATAACGTGTAAAATTAAGTATTATGATGAGAGGTTTAAGCAAATAGTTAATGGTCAGCATTAAAGACGTTTCTGTATTTCAATTGGTTGTACGGTTAAGCTATGCCTGATCTGCAAAATGATGAAAATTCTGTTTTCAGTTTAAAAAATCGTTGTATCTTTGCAGCGGTGGCTGTAGCTCAGCTGGTTAGAGCATCAGATTGTGGTTCTGAGGGTCGTGGGTTCGAGTCCCATTAGCCACCCAAACCCCGGCGAAGTCCGGGTTTTTTTATTTTTTGACCTATGAAAGTGCCTTCAAACAGGGTTGTCGACATGCTTGCCTACTATACAGGGCAACTCGAAACGCTTTACGAAAGACGCGAGGCAACCAACATCGTTTGGGCCATCATTGAGCATTTTCTTGGTTTCAACCGTCTGAAGCTTGCGCTTCTACCGGATCTGCGCGTATCGGAATCGGAGATGCTGGAGGTTCATTTTGCGGTAAAAGAAGTGCTTAAGGGCTTACCGGTGCAATATGTTACTGGTATTGCATGGTTTGATGGTAGGGATTTTCTGGTAAGCAAAGATGTGCTTATTCCCCGACCGGAAACGGAGGGGCTGCTGACGTTAGCGGCTGGTTTTCTGAGCCATCGCCCAAACGCCGCTGTGCTTGATGCCTGCACAGGTTCTGGATGCCTGGCAGTTAGCCTGAAACTGCGCCATCCAGCTTCTAATATCTTGGCAACCGACATTTCTGAAGAGGCTCTGAAAATTGCCGCGGCTAACGCAAATAAGTTCGGGGTGCAGATCATTTTTCAACAGGAAGATATGCTTTCAAATGCGTTCGAAGAGCCTGATTCGCTTGATCTGATCGTTTCCAATCCTCCGTATGTGCCATTTGCTGAAAGACCAACGC
>DAIOUP010000342.1:0-3053 GCA_036759465.1 Bacteroidales bacterium | reverse complement strand
CACAATATTCTGTGGATCTGCCAGATATGAGTAAAGGTACCAGTTGCCTTTAGGGTTGCTTGTTGCCGACACACCCATGTAAATGCGCGAATTTCCGGCGGTGGAACCTGCGCAGGTCACAAAAATCCACCTGTTTTCTGCTTGGTCATACAGAATCTTGGGGTCAAAAGTTCCCGAGCCGGGCAGGCTTTGCCAGAAAGATTCAAGAAAAACAGTCCCAAGATCTGCGCCCTGTCTTGACTGAATTCGTACCTGAGTATTGAGTGTAACCATGAGATGCTGAGGTCCTGGTGCACCGTTGACATCAGGCGGAATGGAGTTGCCGCTGTCGTACAAACCTAAAAAACCAGTATCGGGTGCGGGTGAGGTTTCCCGCATCATGGATGCTGGCAGCATTTCATTTTGCTCAACCGAGAGCACTGTCCTTTTATCTATCTCAAACAAAGGTTTGGGACGTTCCGGATTGGGCTTTTTAATCGGAATGCTGTTTACGGCATCCGGATTGGCAGTCTCCCACTGCAGCATAGCGTCAAAGCTTGTGCTGGAAAAGGCCTCGGCATTTCCGCGATGCACTGATTTGTATTCCTGTGCAGTGAGGTTGAAAAATAGCGTTATCAGCAGAAATATTAAAGTAAACGCGCTGCGATGCATAATATGAAATATTTGGGTTGATTTAGAACCGGTTTCGAGGGTGCGAACATATACAAAATTAGCTTATCCACATTCCTTAAATGATTCGAGATCCCTGCCACAACGCAAAAACCTGCAAACCGTTGCAATACTGTTTGTAGGTCTTGATGTCAGCAAAACCTAAGGAGGTTTAAAAAAAACTACTTTTGCCTCTCATTCAAAAAGCGCATTTATGTCAAAGTACCTGAATACTGTAATCACCGGAACCGGCAGCTACATCCCATCGAAGGTTGTTAGCAATGCAGATTTCACATCTCAGATCTTTTTCGAGAAGGACAACAGCCCCATTGACAGTCCCGGCGAAGAGATCACACGTAAATTCAGAGACATAACGGGCATTTATGAGCGGCGTTATGTAGAGGCCAACCAAAGCAATGCCGACATTGCCACAATTGCCGCTAAACGTGCCATAGAGTCGTCGGGGATTGATCCTGAGACTATTGACCAGATCATCGTTGCACACAACTTTGGCGACGTAATCAGCGATAGCATTCAAACAGACATTTTACCTAGTATTGCCTCCAGAGTGAAGAATCGTCTGGGCATTAAAAGCGAAACCTGCATCCCCTACGACATCGTTTTTGGTTGTCCGGGATGGGTTCAGGGCGTATTGCAGGCACATGCCTACTTCAAGGCAGGGATGGCAAAACGTTGTCTGGTTATTGGTAGTGAAACCCTTTCGCGCATGGTTGACCGTTACGACCGCGATACTATGATCTTCAGCGATGGGGCAGGTGCTACTATAATCGAGGCATTGGAGGAAGATCAACCGAGAGGTTTACTTGCGCAAGCAGTAGTTTCCCACACCAACGAAGAGGTTGATTATCTGTACTTTGGAAAATCAAACTCCCCTGGCAGCGACCCCAATGTGCGTTACATCAAGATGCAGGGCAGAAAAATTTTCGAATACTCGCTGAGCAATGTGCCCCGTGCCATGAAAGTAGCGCTCGACGCCTCTGGCATAGATATTTCGGAGGTTAAAAAAATACTCATTCATCAGGCCAACGAGAAAATGGACGAAGCCATAGTACAGCGATTCTACCGCCTTTTTGGCATACGCACCGACGTTTATCAGCTCATGCCGATGAATATTCAAAAACTCGGAAACAGTTCCGTTGCAACTGTACCTACGCTTTACGATATGATTCTCCGCGGCGAAATTGATAATCACACCATTCACAGTGGCGATGTGCTCATTTTCGCTTCGGTGGGCGCAGGTATGAACATCAACGCTTTTGTATATCGTCAATAGCATTTTTTTGAACATTGAGCAATAAAGCCACCCGAATTGCATTTGTTCACAAAGCATTTACCAATCGATGGATAACAAAATCGTTCTGGTGCTGGGAGCAAGCACCAATGCCGACCGATTTGCATTTAAGGCAATAAACAAACTGCTGGATTTCGGCCACAAGGTTATTGGTGTCAGCAATCGCCCCGGTGTTGTACGGTCTGTAGAATTCATTCAACCTGAACACATTTCAGAAAAAATCCACACGATCACACTCTACCTCGGGCCGGCAAACCAAAAACCCTATTACGACTTTATTCTGACCTCAAAACCCGAAAGGATAATCTTTAATCCGGGCACCGAAAACGATGAACTCATCAGCCTTGCCCAGAAGCAAGGAATACAATGTGTGAAAAACTGTACTCTTGTAATGCTCGATGCGGGTATCTTTTAGCCTTGATTTCAATCGATTATTGTAATTTTGCCTTTTTGATGTTTGCCCCTACCCTGCCGGAAAATATGCGCATAGCTCTGACAACGATTTCACCAATAAAGATTTTATTAAGCATTACCGTGCTGTTCTTTATTGCACCTGTACTGGCACAACCCAATTGTGAAATCACTTCCCCGAATCAGTTTCCGGTCTGCAATAAGACTATAATTACCCTAAGCGGACCTCAAGGCGCTAATTTCCAATACCTCTGGATGCCCGGAGGACAAAACACCCGCACAATAACCTATCAAGGTACCGAAACCATTAGCCATACGCTTACAGTCACCGATACCGGAACGGGCGAAAGCTGCACCAGTTTGCCATATATTGCCGAAGTAAGGCCAAAGCTCGATATGAAAATTACCCAGGTGCAGCGTACATGCAGCAACGGCGATAACGACAACGGTCAAACGGCCATCCTGCTAGCGGAAGCCACCGGAGGCACGCCTCCCATAACCTACAACTGGCAAGTAAGTCCAATTCAGATAGCACCGGGAAATCCGCAGATGGCCATAGGCCTGAAGGCACGGCAATGGTACAAAATAAAAACTACTGATGCCGCTGGTTGCATTCAGACTGACAGTATTTACACCCGGGCCTATTCAAACCCCAAAATCGATATCAGGACAAGTGGGGACA
>DAIOUP010000341.1:0-3065 GCA_036759465.1 Bacteroidales bacterium | reverse complement strand
ATTTAGAACTGTTCTAAATGACTACAAAAAAATTAAACAAAATTAACGCTGGAAGGTTTAAAACTCGACCAGAAGTTTCAGGTTGAGCTGGCGGGGTGTAAGGTAGTTGGGAACACCATACTGGCGGTTATTTACATCCTTTACCCACAAATAAGAAATTGTATTCCTGATTTGCAGGAGGTTAAACACCTCAAGGCTGGCCCACATATTTTTTACGTAACGTAGGGGAAAAGATTGCTTGTCGTGATCCTCCGCCAATATCTGCTTGCTAAAACCTATATCGACACGGCGGTATTCGGGCATTCGCCTGGTTTGCTGCCATCGCTGGCTTCCTGGAGGACCAAACGGAAGACGTGAGCCGAACAACATGGTGAGGTGCACCTTGTAGGTTGGATAGTTGGGAATATAATCCTGGAAAAACATCGAAAACAAAACTCGCTGATCGGAAGGCCTGGGGATAAAACCGGGGAAAACGCGCACTGTATCAGCCACCTTTTTGTTGCGGGTGTGCCAGTAAATACGCTCGCCGTCGGCATTCAGGTAATAGTCATAATAATCGCCAAGGATGTTCTCTTCAGTCTTCATAAACGACAGGCTGGCCCAACTTTCAATGCCTTTGACAAATTCGCCGTTAATTTTAAGGTCGATGCCCGCCGCGTAGCCTTTCGACTGCTGGTCGGCGTAGTAACGAATGCGTACATTCTCCACTTCGTAGGGAATGAGACGATCCAAATATTTGAAATACAGCTCCGAAGTAAGCACAAACGGCCGGTTCCATGCCTTGAACTGATAATCCGCCCCAGCCACAAGGTGATATGAGCGTTGCGCCCGGGCATCGGGATATAGAATGCCCGCAAAGTTTCTGATTTCGCGGTAAAAAGGAGGCTGAACATAAACACCGGCGCTGAGTCGATAAATAAGATCGGGTTTTTTAAAGGGCTTAAAGGATGCGTTAACACGAGGGCTGATCAACCACTCGCCGGAGTAGCCCCAGTTTGTCAGACGTAGCCCGTAAGTTAGCGTGTAACGGTTGTCGTTTCGGTCGTACAACATGCGGCTTTGCTGAGCAAAGGCATTGATATTCCATAACTTCAAACGATTAGTTGCCCTTGCAACATCGTTGAGGAAAATATCCGGCCTTGCTGGATTTGGATGTCCAACCTGATCAACCGGACGCGGCAAGGTATATCCAGCCGAGTCGATCAGTTCCCACTCGTTTAACCTGTCGTAAACCCACTGACGTTGAAGCCTCACACCCCATTTGGTGGATAGGTCGCGGCTCGTGACCAACCCTTTGTGCTCCAGATTGAGCACGGTGGCATTGAAATAGTTTCGGGCATGATCCAGAAAAGTTCCAACGCCCTGTGCCTGCACTACATTGCCAAATTGCTCACTGGCTGTATTGGTTTCAAGCCGGCCTATCCAATACTGTCCCATAATGTCGAAGGTTTCGGCCTCGACTGTGCTGAATGCCGAGGCATTAAACCATAGCCTGGCGTTTTGGGAGGGTCGCAATTGAAGTGAAAGCGCTCCCATACCGGTGCGATAATGGTCCACCTCCTGCCCGTCGAAATAAACAGTAAGACGATAAGCTTCCTGGAAAGTGCCAAAATCGGTCTGGCGTGTCTGGGGTATAAGCTTGAAACGGTTGCGCGAGTAATGTCCAAAAGCAGTGAGTTCGGCTTGGGGATGAATGTTATGCGTTACAAGTGCCTGAATGTCAATAAAATTTGGACGATATTGACCTTTCGTTTCCAATGCATTAAGCACATATTGCGTGGTTTTGTATCGCGCGCCAGTGAGCCATGTCGTTTTGTCGTCGACAGACAATCCTTCGGTGTGCAGGTTTGCTCCCAGCAAACTTAAGGTAGCCGACGAACGGAAATCCTGAGGTTTTCTGTAGCTGATGTCAAGCACCGACGAAAGTTTATCCCCAAATTCGGCAGCAAAACCTCCCGCTGAGAAGGTAATATTCTCGACCATATCCGGGTTGATAAAGCTGAGCCCTTCCTGCTGTCCGCTTCTGATCAGGAAAGGTCGGTAAATCTCTATGCCGTTCACATAGAGGAGATTCTCATCGAAGTTACCTCCCCTAACATTGTACTGCGAGCTGAGTTCATTGTTGGACGAAACACCCGGCAGGGTTTTAATCAGCGTTTCAATTCCCCCTCCAACAGTGGGCAGAAGGCTGGCCTGCCGGGGATCGAGGCGTGTAAGGCTAAGCGTTTGAAGCCTTTCTTCCCTGATTTCTGCTGTTGGAAGATTAGTCGAAACGGGAAACAGGACTACATCGAGCGTCAGATTCGCCTCCTGTTCGGCGTAAACCAGACGCTCAGCAGGAAGATAACCTAAAAATGAAAAGACGACAGCCTGCGTCTTGCCGACCTCAAGGGAAAGGCTGTATAAGCCCGCAGCATTGGTTATAGTTCCACCGGGCTTACCTTTGACAGCAACATTCACCAGTTCCATAGGTTTTCCGCGCTCGTCGGTCACCTTACCGCGCAAAACGACCTGTTGCCCCTGAACGGTCAAACAAACCATCAGAGCGATTAATGTGAGCAAATGTGGCAGGCTCTTTCGCATCTATTAATGAATAAACAGCAAAGCTCAGGTTTTATTTCGGCTTGGCAAAAAATCGAATCTTGATTGTTGACCGGCATAAAAGCTCTATTCTGCTTCAACCAACTAAACTTTCCTTTAGATCGCTGCAACCCAAAACGAAAAAGCTGCCACGGAATAACCGCGGCAGCCTTGTTATTTTGTTCAAAGCAGTTGCTTATTTGTAGAGATTTCCTGATTTGTCGGCTTCAAGAAGGGCTTTATAGATCCCTTTCTTGCTGATTGTACGTAATCCGGCTGCGGAAACTTTCAAAGATACCCACTCTTCCATTTCAGGAACCCAAAACTTCTTCACATGCAGGTTAGGCTCGAAGGTACGCTTGGTTTTACGGTTCGAGTGTGAAACATTATTTCCGGTGATGACTTTCTTTCCTGTAATCTGACAAACTTTCGACATGACTTTCAGTTTTATTTACCCTTAGAAAAGGGAGTGCAAAGTAACGCTT
>DAIOUP010000340.1:0-3071 GCA_036759465.1 Bacteroidales bacterium | reverse complement strand
GTTCTTACCCTTTCGAACAGCTTCTGATTGAGCATAATATCGTCGCTGTGAGCCGAAAGTTTGGGCGACACTGCTTTGGCGAGGGCCTGCATGCTATCGCTTGTCAACGAAGAGTTGAGGTTGAAGAAAACATCGCTGACGCGGGTGAGCAAGGCGCCGCTGCGCTCCAGGGCTTCGACGGTATTGGCAAATGTGGGCGCCTCGGGATTTGCGCTAATAGCCTCTACCTCAGCTTTTTGCTCGACCATCCCAGCCTCAAAGGCGGGCATATAGTCAGCAAGCGTTATTTTTTCGAAAGGTGGAATGCCAAAGGGGGCATCGTAAGGCTGCATGAAAGGGTTCATTCTTGCCTCTTTTGGGTTTGTTTGACAGGCTGTTGCGAAAGCAACAATGGTAAGTACAATAACGAGGTTTCTTAACATTTTGGTTAACGTTTTGATTCGTCCGCCAAAGTTAAGTCAGCATACTTATAAGTTAGTGGTGTTGCGGCCAGCGGACACAACAAAAAAGCAAACGGAATCAACGTTTGCTTTTTTGTCATTCCTGCTAATTTTTCAGGACTTTCTCACTTTTATGGTACATCCGATGGCCCTTGTGAAGTCGGGATCGGGGTTTTCGCCGCGCTCAATGGCTTTGATGGCATCTTTCACGTACTTTTTGTCGGCTTTGGCAGCGTCTTCATGATTGTTGTCGATCGCTCCAATGTAGCGCACAATGTAGTCAGCACCCTGTTTCTGAAGCAGGAATACATGCGGTGTTCTGGTTGCACCATATTCTTTATAAACAGTTTGATCAGCATCGAGCACGTAAGGGAACGGGAATCCCTTTTCTTTTGCTCTGATCTGCATCTTGGAAAAACTGTCCTGGGGCTGAGCAATGCTGTCGTTGGGGTTGATGGCAATAACCGGGTAACCCATGGGTGCAAACTTGTTGTGCAGCTCAATCTTACGGTCTTCGTAAGCTACCGAATACGGACAGTGATTACACGTAAAGATAACGATAAAGCCCTTGGCATCAGGATTATCCGCCATGGAAATCATACGGCCGTCCACATTGCGCAAACGGAAGTCGGCGGCTTTGTCGCCCACCTTGTAGCCCTGAGCCATCAGCGAGGCCGACAGGGCAAGCAGGGTAAGAAGCATAGTGAATTGTTTCATGGTGTTGTTTATTTGGTGAAAAGTTGCTTAACAATAGCATCAAGCTCGTTAAAGGTATAACTGCCTTCGCGGAATACCTTGCGATCGCCACGATAGATAAGTGTGGCCGGTATTGCCCCCGACCAGTCAGGATTCACCTTTGCGATCCATGCATTGGCATCCGGAGCATTGAGGTGAATTACTTCGGCCTTTAGTTTATATTGCTGAACGAAGGGAATCAGCCGCGATTCCTTTTGTCGGTTGAAGTCGAGGCTCACGAGGATCATCCTGAATTTCTGCTTATTGTACTTCTGATTGAGTTTTTCAAAATCAGGAAGCTCTTTGACGCATGGCGCACACCATGTTGCCCAGAAATTGATGACATAAACCGTATCGTTTCGTTTTGCCAGCATAGGTTCGAATGCCTCGAATGTGAGGGTAGGCACAGGCCTAACCGACTTGTCACCTGCACCTGAAAACAGCGATGCGGGCAAAACAAGTAGCGTTAACAAAACGATTAATCTGTTCATAATCAATCTAAACAGCCTAACAGTATGTTTGTTCAATAAGGCACTATTCCTTGCGCTCCGGCAAATACCTGAATCGGCGTTCGTTTAGATAGGCTGTTGCCGAAACGATGGTTACCACGGCAATGGTGTAGTAAACAAACGATGGAATCGGAACCGGATCGCCAGCTGCGTAGCTGTGCAGTCCAGAGAGGTAGTAATTAACGCCAAAATAGGTCATAATCACCGAACTGAGCGCCACGAGTGTAGCAAAGCTGAAGCTGTAGTCGGTTTTCAGCCCAGGCACATAGCCCATATGGGCAATAAAGGCGTACACAAGCACCGTGACAAGTGCCCAGGTTTCTTTTGGGTCCCATCCCCAGTAGCGTCCCCACGACTCGTTTGCCCAGATTCCTCCGAGGAAAGTGCCAATGGTGAGCAGATACAAACCGATGATAATAGTGCGTTCGTTGATATAGTTGAGTTCCTTGATTTTCTGTGCAAGGCGGCCAAAGTTGTTTTCGGTTTTCATGATCATGATAATCAGGTTGATGAAACCAAGCAGAGCGCCAAGGGCAAAGAAACCATAGCTTGCCGTGATAACTGAAACGTGTATGGTGAGCCAGTAAGATTTGAGTACTGGAACAAGATTGGTAATCTCTGGATCAAGCCAGGCCAGATGTGCAACCATCAGGATTATGGCTGCCATAATGGAAGTTGCCGCGATGGTCATCTGCGACTTACGGGCAAACAAGAGTCCGGCAAGAACAGTGACCCAGCCTATGTAGATCATCGATTCATATCCATTGCTCCAGGGAGCACGTCCGGCAATATACCAGCGCATGGCCAGGCCAAGGGTTTGCAGGGCAAAGAAGGCAACCATGATCCAGAAAAACACGTTAAGCGTGCTGTTGATCCATTTGCGTTCCCTGAAAATATTCATAAACACCATAACCAGCATCACCACACCAGCCAGTGCATAAAGATTGCCTAATCTGTCGAAAATCATCATTCTGTTGTATATGATTTCGGAGCGCACTTTGGCATGCGTTGGAACAATATCAGCACCATATTTCTGCTGATAGGACTTGATGCCTTCGAGAATCATTTTGGCCTGTTCCATATTGTCGGCTGCAATCGAACTGAAATAAACGTTGAAAGCGCTTGAAACAAAGGCAGAATCATCCGCTTTAAGCCCTTCGGGTCTTGAACCCAGTGTAAACCACGGAGCATGCGAATCGCGCGGATCGGGAAATACCTTGAGCAGTTCACCGGTGTAAACGTAGTAAGCGATGTTAACCCTTTCGTCAACGGCTATGACATCGTTGTCGAATTTCGATCGTTCGGCAGGTTTGCGTGCATAGGCCTGGCTCACCAGATCGCGCAGCTTATAACCACCACCCTGGTTGAAATCGAGCATATCGACAAA
>DAIOUP010000339.1:0-3078 GCA_036759465.1 Bacteroidales bacterium | reverse complement strand
TATTACTACCGCAACATCGACTGGATAGGCAACACCAAATACGATGATAAAACCTTGTCGTCAATCCTTGGCATCAGCAAAGGGGATGTTTACAACCGCGAGTTGCTCGAAACCAACCTGAATTTCAACCAAAACGGTTTTGATGTGACTTCTCTTTACATGGATGACGGATATCTGTTTTTCAGCGCCGAACCAGTTGAAGTGCGTATCGAAAACGATTCCATTGACCTTGAGATAAGAATCCGCGAGGGAAAACAGGCCCGTATCAGTAGTGTTGGCGTTAAGGGCAACACCAAAACCAATGACCATGTTGTGGTAAGGGAGTTGCGCACCCGACCCGGACAGCTATTCAGCCGCAACGACGTGATACGTACCACACGCGAGCTGGCAAACCTGCGTTACTTCAATGCCGAAACCATACAGCCCGATGTTAAGCCTGATTATGCCAACGGAACAGTGGACATCGACTACAAGGTGGAGGAAACTTCGGCCGACCAAATAGAACTTTCGGGTGGCTGGGGCTACGGCCGTGTGATTGGGACCTTAGGTTTGTCCTTCAACAACTTCTCGGCGCGCCATCTTTTCAAGAAAGAAGCCTGGAAACCAGTGCCTTCGGGAGATGGTCAGAAACTTTCGCTCAGGTTTCAAACTTTTGGCAAGGGCTATATGAACTATAGTGCTTCGTTTACCGAGCCCTGGCTTGGTGGGCGCAAACCTACCTCGCTCACGCTATCGTTCTACCACTCGCTATTTAGCGACGGTCGCCCTAAAAGTGATACAGCCCGGGCTTACTTCAAAATCGATGGTTTCACAGCTGGCATAGGCCAGCGCCTCACATGGCCCGACGACTTTTTCACCCTTTATCAAGGTGTTAATCTGATGCGTTATTCGCTCAAGAATTACAGCTCACTGTTCAGAGTGGGTAATGGCACTGGAACATTCAACGTGATCAGCTACACCATCAACTTTGGCCGCAGCTCGGTTAGCCAGCCCATTTTCCCGCGTTCAGGCTCCGATTTCTCACTCTCATTCGAACTTACTCCGCCCTATTCGGCGTTTTCGAACAAAAATTACAGCGAAATCAGCGAGAGCGAGAAGTTCAGGATGGTTGAGTTTTACAAATGGAAACTTGGCACGTCGTGGTATGTAGAAACTGTCAACAAGCTCGTACTCTCCGCCCGCATGCGAATGGGATTTTTGGGTGCTTACAATTCCGAGATCGGCGTAACACCCTTCCAACGCTTCTATCTTGGCGGCGACGGCTTGTCGGGTTACAGCAACTTCGACGGCCGCGAAATCATCGCCATGCGTGGCTATACCAACGAGTCCATTACGCCTATGTATTACAAGGACAAAAACATCGGCGGTAATATCTTTACGAAATATACGCTCGAGCTGCGCTATCCTTTCTCGCTCAATCCGAGCGCTACCATTTATGGCCTCACTTTCCTCGAAGCCGGCAATTCGTGGCTTGGCTTCGGCGAGTTCAATCCTTTCGAAGTTAAACGTTCGGCAGGTGTGGGTGTTAGAATCTTTCTGCCAATGTTCGGTTTGCTTGGCCTCGACTGGGGCTATGGCTTCGATCCTATACACGGTATGCCCTCGGCCAACAAGAGTCAGTTCCATTTCTCCATCAACCAGTCCATCGATTAAAAGATTGGCAGGTTTTTTGGTAATAAATCACGGATAAATATCACAGCCATGAAAGCAAAAATCCTAAGCACTATTCTTCTGCTCACCCTGATGAGCTATGGCGCAATGGCTCAGCTTCAGAACCAGCGCTTTGCCTATGTTGACACTGAGTATATCCTCAACAACATACCTGAATACAAAGATGCACAGGAAGAGTTGAACGCCCTTTCGCAGAAATGGGAAAAGGAAGTAAAAGCGATCTTCGATAAGGTTGAGGAAATGTATAAGGCATATCAAACTGAAGCCGTGTTGCTGCCTCAGGACCTCAAACGCAAACGTGAGGAAGATATACTGAAAAAGGAAAGAGAAGCCAAAGATCTGCAAATGAAATACTTCGGTCCTGAGGGAGATCTTTTCAAAAAACGCAACGAATTGGTGAGTCCTATTCAGGAAAAGATCTATAATGCCATGCAGGAAATCGCTGAAACCAAAAACTATGCCTTCGTTTTCGACAAGTCGGCTGGCGCCGTTCTGCTTTACGCCAATCCACGACTCGATATCAGCGATGAGGTGCTCGACGAAGTGGGCAAGGTGATGCAGATCACCAGACGTGAGAACAGAAGCGGCGGCAAACGTTAAAGCTTCTTAACCTGCAGCATTTCAGTAAGAAAAGCCTAAAAAAGTTTAAATTTGCCACAATAAAACCCATCTATCAGCAAATGAAAAATGTAATCAAATCGTTTTATCTTATCGGTCTGATGTTGTTCATGTCGTGCGCTCAGGCCCAGACCATCAAGATCGGCCATGTTGACTCGAACGCACTGATGAACCAGATGCCCGAGCGCGCCCAGGTTGAAAAGCAGCTCGAAGATTATCAGAAGCAGCTCGAAGGCGAATTGCGCACCATGATGACTGAGTATCAAAAGAAAGTAACTGAATACCAGAACACCGTGGCTACGATGTCGAACCTCATTCGCCAGTCGAAGGAAAAGGAAATTACCGATCTGGAAGGACGCATCCGCGATTTTCAGCAGAATGCAGAGGAAGAATTCGCTGATAAGCGCGTTGAGCTGCTCAAGCCCATCGTCGACAAGGTAAAGAAAGCTATTGAGGATGTAGGTAAGGAGAACAACTACACCTATATCATTGACTCGTCTATGGGTGTTTTGCTCTACACCGGAACCAACGCCGATGATGTTACCGGTTTGGTTAAGACCAAATTGAATATAAAATAATTCTACTAAGAATTTGTAAATGAGCGATCTGAGTTTTACAGGTCGCTTTTTTTATTTTTTTCGCTTACAAAATGCGTAGAGCGATACCTAATCTTATTAAGTTTGCACCACAAGAATAAAGCAATGAATAACCGCAGGCATTTTATGCATTATCAGGACGCCTTACCAGGCCTGAGGTGATGCTGTATGCCAAATTAGAACGACATAACAA
>DAIOUP010000338.1:0-3079 GCA_036759465.1 Bacteroidales bacterium | reverse complement strand
GCCGAAAGCAGCGAAGCAAGCGTTCCGCCAAGAAGTGCCCTGACACCCAGTTTTGACAATAATACGCGCTGGTTTGGTGCGAGCGAGCCAATGCCCCCGATTTGAATGCCAATGGAGGCAAAGTTGGCAAATCCGCAGAGCATATAGGTGGCCATGATCACGCTTTTAGGGTCGCTGAAGGCATTGATGGCCTTGAGTTCGGCAAGACTGACGTAGCCGATGAATTCCGTCATAATCACCTTTTCGCCCAGAAGTCGGCCAACAAGCGTAATGTCATGAGTGCTTATACCAATGAGCCACATGATGGGTGCAAATAAATAACCCAGCATAAACTGAAGTGAGAGTTCATTGTAGCGGCCATCCGACCATTGGGCAATGTTGTCGTTGAGATTCATCAGATCGCCAAACCAAATGCTTATGTGGTTGAACATGGCAATGAAAGCAATGAAAACGAGCAACATAGCCGCAACATTCACAGCAAGTTTAAGGCCTTCGGTGGTGCCGTTGCTGATGGCATCGAGCACGTTGCTACCGATTTGTTCTTTACTTACATCCAAAGTTTTGTCGATCGACTCGGTTTGCGGAACCAAAATTTTTGCGACCACTATGGCGCCGGGAGCGGCCATAACCGAAGCGGCCAGAAGGTGTTTTGCAAAAAGCAATCTTTGCTGAGGATCGTCGCCACCCAGAAATGCAATGTACACAGCCAATACGCCGCCTGCCAGCGTTGCCATGCCGCCGAGCATCACCAACATAATTTCCGACTTGTTCATTTTGGACAGATAGGCTTTTATCATCAAAGGAGCCTCTGTTTGACCAAGAAAAATATTGCCGGCCACCGAGAGGCTCTCAGCTCCGGAAAGGTTCATTAGTCTTACCATGGCCCAGGCCATACCCTTGACAATCTTCTGAATTATACCCAGATAGAAAAGCAAACTGGTAAGGGCCGAGAAGAAAATGATAGTCGGGAGAATCTGAACGGCAAAATTTTGTAGTGACGATTCTATTTCGTTGGAAACAAAGCTTCTGAACAAAAACAAGGTTCCGGCTTTGGTAAAATCGAGCACCAATACAAACAAATGCCCGAAAAACTCGAAAAAAGTTTTTATGAATGGAACGAATAGCACGCCCAGGGCCAAACCGAGTTGCAACAGGAGTCCAATGCCCACAACCTTCCAGTTTACGGCCTTTCTGTTTGAACTAAAAATCCAGGCAATGCCAATAAGCACGAGCATACCTAGCAACCCACGCAGCACTGTCACCAGACTAAAACCGGACCTGCGCTCCATATCCAGAATGTTCTTTTTGTCGGCTAATGCGCTCTGCGTTTCCGGATTGGGCGTATTTGTCAACGCTAGGGTATCGGCAACCGCCGATGTCTGGCCTACGCTCACTAGTGTTGAAACGCTGTCGTTTGACGAGGCCTGCTGGGCTTGTAAAAACAAAAAAGAGGCTAAGAGCCCCGAAATCAGAAGTGTTAACTTCAAAAATCTTCCAGTCATGGTATTGTGTTAAAGATTTTTTCGATTGTTGCGTCGCTGTATTTCATCACGCAGTTGCGAAGCTTTTTCGTATTCTTCGTTTTCTATAGCTTTTTTTAGCATTTCTTCAAGCTCGCTCAGGAGGTATTCCGCGAAAGGAGCTTCTTCTTCGGTGGGCTCTTGAGGTTCTGCTTCAATATTTTCGTCTTCCATTACTATTCCCGCCTCCTCGAGTATATGCTCGTAAGTGTAAACCGGACACTGGAACCTTATTGCAAGCGCAAAAGCATCGGATGTGCGGGCGTCGATTTCGCTGATTATACCATCTTTTTCGCAACGTAGAATAGCATGAAAAACACCTTCACTAAATTTATTGATCACAACTTCGAGCAACTCTACTCCGTAGAACAGGGCGAAGTTTCGTAACAAATCGTGCGTGAGTGGACGCGGCGGCTTAATTTTCTCTAACCCCAGGGCAATGGCCTGTGCTTCGAAACCTCCGATAATTATCGGAAGCCTGCGGTTTCCTCCAACTTCCCCGAGAATCAGGGCATAGGCCCCGCTTTGCGATTGGCTGTAAGTCATCCTGACAAATTCGAGCCGAACTTTTTCCATCTTTTAACGGCGGGAGTTTTTTAAACTACAAATAAAGCGAGATAAGCCTCAATATTTGCCATGAGCGTTACAAATTTATTAACATCAATTAGTGTAAAAGCATGAAGAAAAATCTCTTTGATGGCATTTAGCTAAGGACTAAATTTGCCCGGTTAAAAAAAATTTGTTTGCTGGTGCAAACGATTGCAAAATGTCATCCAGTAATATCACAACACTGTAAATTGATAACTAAAGAATAACCAAAACCAAAACCGTTATGATTACTTCCATTTTCTGGCTTATTCCGCTGGCCTCGTTGGTTGCGCTGGCGTTTGCCTGGTACTTTTTCAAAACGATGATGAAAAACAGCGAGGGCAACGACGATATGAAACGTATCGCTCAGTATGTTCGCGAAGGCGCTATGGCTTATCTGAAAAGGCAATACACCGTTGTGCTCAAGGTGTTCGGTGTTATGGTTGTCCTGCTTGGAGTGCTGGCTTATTTTAATGTGCAGAATCCCTTTGTGCCGATAGCCTTTTTGACGGGCGGCTTTTTTTCGGGGCTGTGCGGTTATTTGGGTATGCGGACAGCAACGTATGCTTCGGCCCGCACTGCATGGGGTGCAACGCACTCGCTGAACCGTGGACTTCAGATTGCTTTTCGCTCCGGCGCTGTGATGGGGCTGGTTGTAGTAGGATTTGCTCTCCTCGATATTGCAGCCTGGTATTATGCACTCAGCCAGTGGATTTACACTCCGGCCAATATGGCCAATGGGCTCGAATTTCTGGGCTTGCACTTTGTTCATCCCGGAACCACCGAGCATATGAAAATGGTTGAAATAACCGCCACCATGCTCACCTTTGGTATGGGAGCTTCGACACAGGCCCTATTTGCACGCGTTGGCGGAGGTATCTATACAAAAGCTGCCGACGTTGGTGCTGACCTGGTAGGTAAAGTTGAAGCCGGAATTCCTGAGGACGATCCGCGCAACCCTGCGACAATTG
>DAIOUP010000337.1:0-3081 GCA_036759465.1 Bacteroidales bacterium | reverse complement strand
TGATATAACTGGGCCTGTTGCCCTTTTTGGTGCTGGCGTGCAGGGTAAACTGCGAGACAACCAGAAAAGCACCATTAATGGCCTGAATGTCGAGGTTCATTACGCCCTCGGCATCCGGAAAAATGCGAAGGCGCGACAACTTACCGCAGAGCCATTCCACATCCTCTTCATTATCAGCATCTTCTATGCCCAGCAACACAAGCATACCATTATTTATACTTCCCGTTACCTCGTTTTCGATGGTTACCGATGCTCTTGAAACGCGCTGTACAACTGCTCTCATCCTGAAAATATTTCGCCCCCAAAAGTCGTAATTTTGCCGAAAAATAAAGAATGACAAGACTAAGTGTCAACATCAACAAGGTGGCCACCCTGCGCAACGCTCGCGGGGGTAACGTACCCGATGTGCAAAAGTTTGCCGTCGATTGTCAGCGCTACGGCGCAAAAGGCATTACCGTCCACCCGCGACCCGATCAGCGGCATATCACTTTCAGGGATGTTGAACTGCTCCGGCCGCTGGTATATACCGAATTTAATATCGAAGGCAACCCAACAGAGCAGTTTATTCAGCTGGTTATCAATAATAAGGCCGATCAGGTTACTTTGGTTCCCGACGATCCTGGCCAGCTGACCAGCGATCATGGCTGGGATACCGTGAAACACAAAGCTTTTCTGAAAGAAGTCATTCAGCGCTTTCATGAAGCCGGCATCAGGGTTTCGATTTTTGTGGACCCCGACCCCAAAATGGTGTTTCATGCCCTCGAAACAGGCACCGACCGCGTTGAGCTGTACACCGAGAGCTATGCAAGGATTTTCGATACTGACCCTTATGCTGCAGTAAAACCCTTTGTTGAAGCTGCCACAGAATCCAATCGTCTGGGCATCGGCCTCAATGCTGGTCACGATCTCAACTTGAATAACATCCAATATTTTGCACATCATATTCCCGGGTTGCTGGAGGTCTCTATCGGTCACGCACTCATCAGCGAGGCATTGTATTTTGGCATAGAAAATACAATCCAGATGTATAACCGGAAGCTGGAGATGGCTCAATACAGTGACCGATGAAAGACCTGTTTATCAAACCTATTGGCGTACTTAGGACCCAATACTCCGAAGCGGGCAAGGTTCCTGCCAACCGGGAGGCGGCTTCGCGCAGCATGCTCTCCGTGGCCGAACTCGACGAAAACTATGCCAGCGGGTTGTCGGGTCTGGCGCCGGGGACTCATGTTTGGCTGATTTATTTCCATCAAAGGTTCAGGCCAGTAAATGCGGAAAAAAGCGATTCCGGCGTTTTTGTAACGCGGAATCCGGTTCGCCCTAATCCGCTGGGCGTTAGTCTGGTAGAGGTGGTGAAGGTGGAATACAACAGGTTATACTTCAACTATGCCGACATGCCCGACGGTAGTCCACTGATTGATATTCGGCCTTATATTGCCTCGGAGGATTCTCCCTCGGCCGAATTGGACTAAGCTGCATAACACCCGATCGTTTACCTGACGATCAGTTTTTTGCTCTCAAGGGAATTATTGAGACGCACAACATAGATTCCTGGCTTGAGGCCACTGATGTCCAACATGTTATCGCCAACATTTACCACATGGCGCACAACCAGCTTTCCGAGGGCGTCGTAAATGAGTGCATCCGTACTTTGGATTGTCAAAATCAGTTTCACAAACTCTTTTGCAGGGTTGGGCAAAAGCACGAAGGCAGCACTTCCATTCTCCGTCAGACCTGTTGGTGGCACATGAATAACCGACACCTGATCGATTTCCCATAAGCCATTGGAACTGGGGGCTTCTTCAATTTCGAACATGACTCGGATGCTGCTAAGGTCGGCATAAGCGGGCAGTAAAAAACTTGTGTCGACAAAGGCGCCTTGCGTACCCGTGGTAAATTGTGCCAGGAGTTCCAGTGTTGGAAGGCTTGCTGTGTTATTGAAGTAATATATCCTGGCCTTCGTTCCAGCGTTGTTAATGGCAAGCCGGTGGCTGACGGTGAGCCTCAGATGACCCGAAAGTCCTGCGGCAGGCAGCTCGGGACCAATCAGGCTGGCGTAAACTGGCAAGCCTGAGCTTCCGGCCGAACCCACTGTGGCATAATAGCCCGGAAAAGTCCAGCGTTCAAAATTGTCGTTGTTCGAAACATTCATCCAGTCGAGAGGCTGTTCCGCAAGGTTGAAGTTTTCTGAGAATGGAAGCGTCTTTGGATGTTCGTATTCCATCTGCAGCTGAACTTCAGTGGGGCCGCTTACCTGCACGGTACCGTATTTTTGCCGGTAGCCCAAACGCGTGGCAAACCAGCGATAATTTCCTTCAGGCAGAAGGAAAATGGCCTGTCCGTTGGCATTGGTGTAAATACTACCGGTGGGCAAATCCATTTTGACATCCTCCAATGCTTGTCCGTTTCCAGTGATTGTAAACGTGACAAGATGCTGCACCGGACCGCCTACCGTGAAGGACTGCTCGGGAGCAAAGGCCGACCCCACGAAGCCTGCATCGACCGACTGCACCGACCAATAATACGTGCCGTTGGGCAGGTTGTTCAATACCTTTGAAAGCAGCTGACCCTGATTGCCCTGGCGGGGTATGGTGAGCGTCCCGTTGGCAAGTGCGTGCACTGCAACGATTTCCGAACCCCCTGGAGTGGTGCCCACCCTGAGGTTGTAAGTGAGCGCTGATGATGGGGTTTGTGCATCGCTGCCTGCACTCCAGTTTAGCTGTACACTGCTGCCATTTAAGGTGGCCGAAAGGTTGGCTGGAGGCGTTGGCGGGGTATTGGCAACTGAGGCGTTGTTCAGGAAAATAAGGGTTCGGTAGTCGCTTACGTTGAAATATCCCGACATCAGCAAGTCGAGCTTGCCGTCGTTGTTGGCATCGCCCCACTGCACCATCGAACGGCGCAAGGAGGGAAATCCGGCGGTTGTGAGTTCGGTGAAGGTGGAATTGCCATTGTTGGTGTAAAGTTTTGTTACACGCGTCGCGCCAGTAGGCACATCGGCGCCCGTAACAGCTACATCGGCCAAACCGTCGTTGTTGTAGTCGCCAAAGGCCACCCATCCCTGATAAACGCCTGTAAAGG
>DAIOUP010000336.1:0-3082 GCA_036759465.1 Bacteroidales bacterium | reverse complement strand
CTTCAAGGTAGTTGGTGAGATGCTCGCTAACGATCTGATCTACAATACCCATCACCTCGTTATTGCCAAGCTTGGTCTTGGTTTGGCCTTCAAACTGCGGTTCAGGAACCTTTACCGAGATAATGGCGGTGAGGCCTTCGCGAAAGTCGTCACCGTTGATGTCAAACTTTAGTTTGGCCAACATGCCCGATCGCTCAGCGTAGGACTTCAGTGTTCGGGTAAGGCCGCGCCTGAAGCCGGCCAGATGGGTGCCGCCTTCGTGGGTATTGATGTTATTTACGTAGGAATGAACGTTTTCCGAAAAGCTGGTGTTGTATTGCATGGCAATTTCCACCGGAATATTGGCTTTTTCTCCTTCGATGGTAATGGGCGAAGGGATGAGCTTTTCGCGGTTTTCGTCGAGATACTGAATGAAATCGGCCAATCCGTTTGCCGAGAAAAATGTCTCGCTTCGGAATCCGTTTTCGTTTTGTTCGCGTTCGTCGGTCAGCGTAATGGTGATGCCACGGTTCAGGTAGGCGAGTTCGCGCATTCGGCTGGCCAGAATGCTGTAGTCGTAAACTGTTACGACAAATATCGATTCGTCGGGTTTGAAGGTTATTTTGGTGCCGTTCATCCGCGTTTCTCCGATGGTTTTCACATCGTAAAGCGGTCTTCCGCAGCTGTATTCTTGCACAAAAACCTTGCCTTCGCGATACACTTCTGCCCGCAGGAGTGTGGACAGCGCATTCACGCAGCTCACCCCAACGCCGTGCAAGCCGCCCGATACTTTGTACGAGCCTTTGTCGAACTTACCACCGGCATGCAATACGGTCATCACCACTTCGAGCGCCGAACGGTTTTCTTTTTCGTGTATGCCTGTTGGGATGCCGCGTCCGTTATCGAGTACCGAGATGGAGTTGTCGGCGTGTATGGTTACATCAATGCGGTTGCAGAAGCCGGCCATGGCTTCGTCAATGGAGTTATCCACCACTTCGTAAACCAAATGGTGCAAACCGCGCTGGTTAACGTCGCCAATATACATGGCCGGACGTTTGCGCACTGCTTCAAGGCCTTCGAGTACCTGAATGTTGTTTGCCGTGTATTCGCTTGAGGCAATCAATCTTCTCTGTTCTTCCGTCATCAGGTTTTCAATGATTTATGTTGAAATATTCCTATTGTGCAAAGATACGTTTTTAGCGCTTTTGAGGTTTGGGTCAGGTCCTCTAAATCCCTTTAGTTATCAACATTTGAGCAATGCAATCGTGTGCAGTTAATGGTTGTTTCAAACATTGTCAGCACACTGATTTCTGTTTCGGATTATTTGAAAAATGATGGCTTCAGATCAAGCTTCTATACAGACTTAAATAGTAAAACGTCGTTATTTAGAATGATTCTAATTAACTTTGCAAATACTTAACAAATAAAGTAATGAATATTAAAATTGTTCTTCTGCCCCTGGTTTTGGCAACCTTTGCCATCTCGTGCACAAAGCCAGTTGAAGAAGTAAATGTGTATTCGGGAAGGCATTATGCTTCCGACGAAGCCTTGTTTGCTCAATTTACCGAAGAAACCGGGATAAAAGTAAACCTGATTAAAGCAGATAGCGACCAACTCCTTGGACGATTGGAAATTGAAGGCAAGAAAAGTCCTGCCGATCTCTTTATAGCACCGGACATTAGCCGGCTTAGCAGGGCATCATTGCTAGGCCTGCTTGCCAGACTGCCTGAAAATGGGTGGCTGAAGATCGTTCCGCCGATGTATCGCGACAAAAATGGATTTTGGACGGGACTCACTATGCGTGCAAGGGTGATTGTGTATGCTCCGGAAAGGATCGATAGTTCGCTCATTTCTAACTACGAAGACCTTGTCGGCGATAAACTCAAAGGTCGCCTCATCATGCGATCCATCCAGAGCCAATACAACCAAAGCCTTTTAGCCTCGATCATCGTTCATGACGGAGAGGCTGTTGCTGGGGATTGGGTTTCCGGTTTGGTATCCAATTTTGCCCGCGAACCTCAGGGTAACGATCGCGATCAAATGAAAGCCATAGCCTCGGGAATTGCTGATGTGAGCGTTGTGAATACCTACTATCTCGGTCAGATGCTTCATTCAGCAAACGAAGAGGAGCGCAGGGTGGCAGCCTCGCTTAGCTTGCTGTTTCCTAATCAGTATGACCGCGGCACCCATGTCAATGTGAGCGGTGCAGGTGTGCTGCGCAATGCGCCCAACAGCAAAAATGCCTTGCGTTTGCTCGAGTTCCTGCTGAGCAAATCATCGCAGGAATATCTGAGCAACAGCAATTTCGAGTATCCTGTAAATCCCGATGCCCAAACGACTGAGCTGCTTCGTCAATGGGGCGTTTTCAGGGCAGATACCATTGATCTCAACCAGCTCAATGCCCGCCTCGACCAGGCTTTGATGATTGCTCGCACGGGAGGATGGAAATAATCTGCTGTGATGCCCGACGCCCGAAAAGGAAATTATTTCCGCTGGACTTTGCTTCTATTGTTATCATTGCTGCTTGTGGCTCCTGCGCTTGCCGCCCTGAGCGGTCTTTTCGGGCAGGCTGGTGAACACTGGCCTCAGTTAAGGTCAACTTTGCTGCCGGTTAATATCAAAAACACCCTTGTCATAGCCGCGGGCGTTATTGTCCTAAGTCTTATTCTGGGCATTGTGCCGGCTGTTTTATTACACCGCTATAGTTTTCCCGGTTCCGGTATATTGCCATTGTTGCTTGTATTGCCCCTAGCCATTCCTGCTTACATCAATGGCATGGCTTATCATGCTTTGCTCGATTATGCCTCGCCGTTTTATGTATTTCTACGCCAGAATTTTGGTTTTCAGTCTGGTCCCTACCTCCTTTTCAATTTGCATTCAAATTTGGGGGTTGTCCTCGTTTTTTCGTTGTCCTACTACCCTTATGTTTTTCTGCTTACCCGAGCCTCGCTAAAGGCATTCAATCCCTCCTATGACGAGGCGGCACGGCTTTTGGGCGCCGGACAAAGCCGAGTGTTTTTAAGGCTTTTATTGCCGCATCTCAGGCCGGCCATTGTTGCATCGCTTGCTTTGGTGCTTATGGAAGTGCTCAACGATTATGGAC
>DAIOUP010000335.1:0-3101 GCA_036759465.1 Bacteroidales bacterium | reverse complement strand
CGCAGCGAGCGGATCTTGGCAGCTACCTGTCCAAGCAGTTGTTTGTCGGCACAGCTCATCTTTATGATGGGGTTCTTACCGCGCTCGTTAACGGTTTCTATCTTTATTTCCTGCGGAATTTCGAAGAAAACGTTGTGCGAAAAACCAAGCGATAGCTCAAGCACCTGACCCTTGGCCTCGGCTTTGTAACCTACGCCAACAAGTTCCTGAACGGTATTGAAGCCTTCCGAAACGCCTTTTACCATATTTGCTACGAGAGCGCGGTAGAGTCCATGCTTCGAGCGGGGCTCTTTTTCGTCCGACTGACGTTCGATGGTCAATTGATTGTTATCAATCTTGATTTCAACAGTATCGTCGATCTTCTGCGTGAGTGTTCCAAGCTTACCCTTTACGGTAACTACGCTGTCTTTTACGTCAACAGTAACACCGGCGGGAATAGTGATGGGAAGTTTTCCTATGCGTGACATGAATCCTGATCTCCTATAGTTAACTTACGTAACAAATTACTTCGCCACCAATGTGAAGGTTGCGTGCCTCTTTGTCGGTCATGATACCCTGCGAGGTCGAGATGATAGCAACACCCAGACCATTGAGCACGCGGGGCATTTCGTCGGCACTGGTATATTGCCTGAGGCCGGGGGTCGAAACGCGTTCGATGCTGGTAATGGCAGACCGTTTGGTAATAGGATGATATTTGAGGGCGATTTTAATGATGCCTTGCTTGTTGTCATCCTCAAACTTATAGTTGAGGATAAAACCTTTGTCGAAAAGGATCTTGGTGATAGCCTTTTTGACGTTGCTTGCAGGAATCTCAACAACCCTGTGCCTTGCCATCACGGCATTTCTGATACGGGTCAGATAATCGGCAATTGGATCTGTATACATTGTATCTGAGGTGTTTTATTTACCAACTTGCTTTTTTCACGCCCGGAATAAGTCCTTTGAGTGCCATTTCCCTGAAGTTGATACGGGAAATACCAAACTGCCTCATATAGCCTTTGGGGCGACCTGATAGCTGACAACGGTTGTGCAGTCTTACCGGTGAAGCATTGCGCGGGATGTGCTGCAACGCCTGGTAATCGCCGGCTTCTTTGAGGGCTGCACGCTTGGCTGCGTATTTTTCAACCATCTTTTGTCTTTTGCGCTCACGCGCTTTCATCGACTCTTTTGCCATGCTTTATGATTTTTTTTGATTCTTGAACGGAAGACCGAAAGCCTTAAGCAAAGCCATGGCTTCGTGGTCGGTGCGGGCGGTGGTCACAAAAGTGATGTCCATTCCGTTGATTTTATTCACTTTATCGATATCGATCTCGGGAAAAATGATCTGTTCGGTGATGCCAAAGCTGTAATTTCCACGGCCGTCGAATCCTTTATCGTTGATGCCACGGAAGTCGCGCACGCGCGGTAGGGCTACGGCAACAAGGCGTTCGAGAAACTCATACATCCGGTCGCCGCGCAAGGTTACGCGAACGCCAATGGGGTTTCCGCGGCGCAGCTTAAAGTTCGACACGTCGCGTTTCGAAATGGTGGGAACGGCTTTCTGGCCAGTAATGGCCGTCATTTCTTCTACACCATAATCGATGAGCTTTTTGTCGGTCAGTGCGGCACCGATACCCTGGTTGAGCGAAATTTTTACCAATCGTGGAACCTGCATAACGGTGTGATAGTTGAACTCCTTAGTGAGTGCAGGCACGATCTCGCTCTGGTAAAGCGTCTTAAGTCTGGGCTGATAACTCATTACTTGATAACCTCCCCTGATTTTATTGAGATACGGACTGATTTACCGGTTTTTTCATCCTTTGCCCTTCTGATGCGGGTAGGATTGCCCTTTCCATCAACCAGCTTGAGGTTGGAGATGTGGATAGGGGCTTCTTTCTTGATGATTCCGCCTTTGGGATTCTCGGTGTTGGGACGGGTATGTTTCGACACCAGATTGATGCCTTCGACGATGGCGGTTTCCTTGCTGGTGTGAACAACAAGCACCTTTCCCTTTTCGCCCTTATGGTCACCGGAGATAACCACTACGTTGTCACCTTTCTTGATATGGAACTTTGGCATAATTTTCAAAGTTATTTACAGCACCTCGGGTGCCAGTGACACAATCTTCATAAACTGTTTCTCCCTCAATTCCCTGGCTACAGGCCCGAAAATGCGGGTTCCAATCATTTCGCCGGCATTGTTGAGGAGCACTACAGCGTTGTCGTCGAAGCGGATGTACGATCCGTCGGTTCTGCGTGTTTCCTTTTTGGTACGCACCACAACAGCCTTCACGACAGAGCCTTTCTTGATGGTTCCGCCGGGCATGGCCGACTTAACGGTCACAACCACTTTGTCTCCAATGCGGGCATAGCGTTTGCCCGAGCCTCCGAGTACCCTGATGCAGAGCACTTCTTTGGCGCCGCTATTGTCTGCGACTATGCATCTTGTTTCTTGCTGTATCATATTACTTGGCCCTTTCGATTATTTCAACCAGTCTCCAACATTTGTTCCTGCTCAACGGACGGGTTTCCATGATACGGACAGTGTCGCCGATATTGCAATCGTTATTTTCATCGTGCGCCATGAACTTCGACGTCTTTTTCACGAACTTGCCGTAGATAGGGTGCTTCACGCGACGCTCAACCACAACGGTGATGGTTTTATTCATCTTGTTGCTGGCAACGGTTCCTATTCTTTCCTTACGTAACTTTCTGGTTTCCATCTTTCTTACCTGTTATTTGTTATCGGCCTGGCTGAGTTCGCGACGGCGCAATTCGGTGATGATGCGGGCAATACCACGACGGTATTCCTTGATCTTGTTGGGGTTTTCGAGTGGCGAAACTGCGTGGTTCAGTTTCAGACGCACCAGCTGCTTGCGTTCTTCTTCGAGACGCTCCAAAAGGTCAGCTGTGCTCAATTCTTTGATTACTTCCTGCTTCATGGCTGATAACTATTGTCCTTCAACGTAATCTCTTCTGACTACAAACTTCGTGATGATGGGCAGCTTTTGTGCAGCAAGGCGCAGGGCTTCGCGTGCAATTTCGATCGGCACACCTTCTGCCTCGAATATGATGCGGCCGGGGGTTACAGGAGCCACAAAGTATTCGGGAGCACCCTTACCT
>DAIOUP010000334.1:0-3103 GCA_036759465.1 Bacteroidales bacterium | reverse complement strand
GTACAGGCCCGGCATAGTGTGGTGTGTTGTTGTAGCGCAGGGTATAGTTGATCGATAGCGACCAGGGGATTGACCAGTCGATGAAAGATTCGGGGTTTCGGTCAATTTCGTTGAGCTCGGCTTCAGTGGCCATTCCCGGTTGTCGCTGAGGGGGCGCCTTGGTGGTTTTTTTCTCAAAATCTTTCTGGCTCAGGTTCCACGAGGCGCCCAAACTCCAAGTGGCATTGGTTTTGCGCAGCAAACGGCGGTTTACGTCCCACTCCCATTTGTTGATGGTTTTCCCGGCCGAATCGATGGCATATGGGTCCCAGCTGCTGTTGTACTGTACGGTGAGATTTTTGAGCAGCCTTGTACGTCCGCTTACACTGATGAGACTCATGTTCAGCGAATCGCGCGCCAGATCGTAGCCTCCTGAAATCGAAAGGTCTTCGATAAGGATCACTTTGCGCATGCCTGTGATGGTGTCTTTGCGGGTGCGCACCTTCATTTCCAGGTTATTGCTGAAGCCGAAGTTTATCCGCCCCGATTTGTCGCGCGAGGGACTGCCAAAAAGAGCACCATCATACTTCGAATAGATTTGTTCTATGCCTTTGCCGTCGATATAGCGGCCATAATAACCCCATCGCGGATCGGAAAAAGCCGGTGTATAGCTTGCCCCGATGCGGGGCGTAAACACGTGGCGTATGGCACGAACCGGTCCTTTCTTGAAGGCTACCATACCGAAAACCTTGGTACTAAGGTTAGTAGAAACGTTAAAATCGAAAACATTGTTGAAACGGTAAACCGTATCGGTTTTTGCGTAACCGATTATGGTGTCAGTACCCTTAATTATAGTATCGTTCACCCAATAGCGCTCCAGGTTGCTGAAATAGTTGCGGTTGGTGATGCTTATGGAATTGCTGAGCGAGAAATATTTGAGCACTTTGAGTGGCAGACTCACCGGTATGCTCTGCTGAATACCGTTGCGCATCTGCTTCAGAGCATCGGGTTTAAAAAACAGGGAGTCGGGCAGGCTGAGGCTGTTGCGTGCGCTGAGTGTGTAACCTACGGTGAGCGCTTCGTACCATCGCTCACTACCTACGGCATTTCTGCGCTTGAGGGGATAAAGCGTGTTTGTATTGAGTGTGAGCTCGGGGAGGCTCACTTCCACCATTTTGGTCTTGGTATTTTGACGGTGGCTGGCATTGGCGGTCAGAAACACCTTGTTGTTGAAATTGGTTTGATAGGCCACTGACGATTTAAACTCGTTACTCAAGTAATCGTTCGAAGTGCTGGGGTTGAACGCGTTAAAGTTGCTGCTGCTCACATTTACATCGGCTGAAAAGCGCCCCACCGGCCTGGCCTTAGGGTCTTGCCTGTGCGACCACCGCACCCTGAAGTCGCGCGAGCGGCGGTAGTCGGGATTACCTTCCACGCCCAGGATGTTGATAGCATAGTTGAGGTTGAAGCTGCCGCTGTATTTATAACGTTTGACATACCTAAACACCGGTTTTAGCGCCCAGCTGCCACGGGTGTAGATGTCGCCCACTATATCGAGGTCCATGCGGTCGTTGATGGCCCAGTAAAAACCGCCATTTTCGAAGTAGAAGCCTCTGTTGGCCGACTCGCCGTAGGTGGGCACCCTCACGCCCGATTTGCGGGTGGTGCGGTTGGGAAACATGCCAAAAGGCAAAGCCAGCGGCAGAGGCATGCCTTCGATGACTAACCATGCTGGCCCGGTTACAATTTTGCTGCCGGGTATCACCCTCGACTTGTTAAACCTGAACTCGAAGTGCGGATGGTCGTGATCGCTGCAGGTGGTGTAGGCGCCCGAGCGGATATTGATGGTGTTGTCGGCCATTTTTTTTACTTTCTGGCCAAGTAGAAAACCTTGCCCGTCTTCGGTAACCACATTTCGGATGATGCCTTTCTTGCTATCGAAATTGTAGTTAAGCTCGTTCGACTCGAAGGTTTGGTCTTTGTCAGTAAACTTTGGCCTGCCGATGAGTTTTCCGGTTGAATCTTCCACTCCCCTGGCATACACCTGATTCGTCTCGAAGTTGAACCGGATGTAAGCGGCTTCGAGCTTGATATCGCCATATACAACCACCGCATTGCCATAAAGGTGCACCATCCTGTTTTTCAGGTCCTGTACTATGCTGTCGTTAGCCGAGCGTTCCACCTTGGTTTCGAGCTTTTGCTTTACAGGCATGGTTTTCGTTAGGGTGTCGGGCTGAAGGGTATCGGTAGGCTGTTGAAATACAGTCAAAAATGAAGCCGAAGCAAATACGCTGGATTTGTGAACGTTAAACGAAAAAATTAAAGCTATCCACACCAACGAAAGAACAAAGCCATTCCAACGAAGGCTGCAGAACAGGGCTACAGACGGCCACCCTGGGCAGTTTTGATTATATTTGTGGTGCGGTGTGTACAAAACAACTGCAAATATAGCTCGTTATGAAGTATGCCCTCATGACTGGTATCGAACGCATATTGACCCTGTTTGTTGTGGTTTTGGCACTGGTTGTAAGCCCTCAGGCCAAGGCTCAGAAAGGCAGTAAAATCACTACTGTGGTGATCGATCCGGGACATGGAGGCCGCGACCCGGGGGCTGTGGGGCGAAAATCGAAAGAAAAAGATATTGTGCTGGATGTGGCCAAACGCACAGGAAGGCTCATTCAGCAAAACCTGCCAGACGTAAAAGTCATCTACACCCGCACTACCGACGAGTTCGTCGAATTGCACCGCAGGGCTGCTATCGCCAATCAGGCCGAAGCCGACCTTTTCATCTCCATCCATTGTAATGCCTCCAAAGACAGCAGGGCCATTGGTGCCGAAACCTTTGTGATGGGCGAGCACCGAAGCAACGCCAACCTCGAAGTGGCCAAGCTGGAAAATGCCTCCATCCTGCTCGAAGACAATTACAGCGAGGAATATGGCGATTTCGACCCCAACAGCACGGCAGCTTACATCGCGTTAACGCTATTTCAGAGCGAGAATAAAAATCAAAGCATCCGCCTTGCCCAAAACGTTCAGGAGCAGTTCACCAAGCGGCTGGGGCGCAAGGACCGCAGCGTGCAGCAGGCAGGTTTTCTGGTGCTTTACCGCACTACCATGCCCAGCG
>DAIOUP010000333.1:0-3106 GCA_036759465.1 Bacteroidales bacterium | reverse complement strand
GTAGGAAATACATTTGTTTGCATCGAGCTGGTGCGGGGCAACAAGGGCTCCCGTCGGGCAGGCATCAATGCATCTGCGACAGGTGCCACAATAATCGCTGACCGTTTCTTTTTTCTCCTCGAGTTCGATTGGAAGAAACAGATGTCCGATGAAAAAATAAGAGCCTTTGCGGGGATGAATGAGGCAGGTGTTTTTCCCGATAAATCCCAGTCCGCACAACTCGGCCCAGGCACGGTCAAGCACGGGCGCCGAATCGCTGAAGGCTCTTGCTTTGAGTGGCCCGGTTTCAACTTCGATGGCCTTAAGGATAAAGCGCAATTTTTGGCGGATCACCTGGTGATAATCTTTTCCCAGGGCATATTTTGCGATACGGAAATTATCGTCTGCAGGAAGTTGCTCAGCAGGATAATAATTCTGCAGCACTGTGACCACGCTCTTTGTTCCTTCGAGGAGCTGTCGCGGGTCGTAGCGCTTTTTGCGATTGCGCTCCAGATAGCCCATAGTGCCCTGATAGCCTTTGGAAAGCCAGGCTTCCATGTATTGCGCATGTTCGGTCAGAAAGTCGGCTTTGGCGATACCAACCTCGTCAAAGCCAAGCGTTTGAGCCTGACTGATAATGAGTTGTCGGATATGCTGGTTGCTGCCCTCCATCCGGTTGGCAATTCTTTAAAAAAGTGTGGGCTGATCGGGTCTGCGCATTTTTCCCAAATGCTTGTATGCCAGGTCGGTGGCTTCGCGTCCGCGGGGTGTGCGCATGATGTAGCCTTCTTTGATAAGGAAAGGCTCATAAACCTCTTCGATTGTGCCTGCCTCTTCGCCCACAGCCGTGGCAATGGTGTTGATGCCCACCGGCCCTCCTTTAAACTTTTCGACGATGGCCTGCAGAATCCGGTTGTCCATTTCGTCGAGGCCGTGCTGGTCAACGTTGAGTGCCTTGAGGGCATACTGGGCGATGGGCATATCGATGCTGCCATTGCCCTTGATCTGAGCAAAATCGCGCACCCGCCTCAGGAGCAGGTTGGCAATACGCGGCGTACCCCTGCTGCGACGGGCAATTTCGAACGAAGCTTCTTCATTGATCGGGACATTAAGGATGGAAGCCGAGCGTCGGATGATACCTGCCAGCGTGGGAGCATCATAATATTCGAGACGCGACGAAATTCCGAAACGGCTACGCAAAGGGCTCGTTAGCAAGCCACTGCGTGTTGTGGCCCCGATGAGGGTGAAGCGGTTTAGTCCTATTTGCACACTTCGGGCATTGGGGCCGGTTTCGATCATGATGTCGATGCGGAAATCCTCCATAGCGGAATAGAGGTACTCCTCCACTATGGGACTCAGGCGGTGAATCTCGTCGATAAACAGCACATCGTTTTCTTCGAGATTGGTGAGCAGGCCGGCCAGATCGCCCGGCTTGTCGAGCACCGGACCTGAGGTGATTTTGATGTTCACACCCAGCTCATTGGCTATGATGTGCGAAAGGGTGGTTTTACCAAGACCGGGCGGGCCGTGGAGCAACACATGGTCGAGGGCCTCGCCGCGCTGACGGGCCGCCTGAACAAAAACCCTCAGATTGTCGGTAACCTTTTCCTGACCCACAAAACTTGCAAAGGCATCGGGCCTAAGGGCTTTTTCAAGCTCGCGTTCGGCCTGACTCATAGAGCCTCCTTCGGCATCGAGGTGCTGGTTTCGCGGGTTTTTGTTCATTTTCGGAAAAGGATCGCAACAAAAGGTAAAGAGCAAAAGTACGAAAATGGGTACAATAAGACCTTTTGGGTTTGTATTGACTGGCTTTTCTCACTAACTTAGCTCCACGTTAACGTAAGGAAAGGCCTTGGACGTTAACGCAGCAGTCAACGATGGTCTAACCCATTGAAAACCTGTGGTTATGAAACAGTTGCTCGTAGCTTTCGACTTTTCGAAAAACGCCCTGAAGACCCTGGAATATGCGCTTCAGGTGGCAAACAAAACCGGCGCATCGCTCAATCTGGTCTGGGTCGACAGCAGCAGCACCCCCGACAATGTGCTCAACATCGACCAGGAGCTGCGCATCGAAACCCGTAAGTTGCTCGATGAAATCATTCCTTCGTTTGAAGCGAGGCTTCACAATGGCCGCATCAACACCATGCTGCGCAAAGGCAAAGTTTATCAGGAGGTGGCCAATGCTGCCCGTTTGGTGGAAGCCGATATCGTGTTTGCCGGCACCCACGGGGTGAGTGGCTTCGAACAGTTCTGGATAGGCAGCAATGCCTACCGGATTGTTACAGGATCGCCATGTCCGGTGGTAACACTTAGGGGTGATTATGAAATCAAACCCGATGTAATCAAACGCATCGTACTGCCGCTCGACAGCACGCCCGAAACCAGACAAAAGCTGCCCTATGCGGCAAAAATTGCCTCCCTGTTTGGTGCAGAGGTGCTTCCGCTGCTCATCTACAACACTCCGCTGAACGTCATCCGACGGAGAATGCGCTCCTATGGCGACGAAGCCGTTAAATGCCTTTCGGAGAAAAATATCCCCCATCGTCTCACAGAAATTGAAGCCGATCAGTTAGTGAGTACCATCATCGAATTTGCCAAGAACGAAGACGCCGACCTCATCTCGATCATGACTGAACAAAGCTCAACTTCCGGAAGCATGTTTCTAGGCCCATACGCACAACAAATTATCAATTACTCAGTTATTCCGGTGCTCAGCATTCAATCGCAAACCGTCTGAAAAAACTCATGCGCAAAACTGCTCTACTGCTAATCATGCTTCTTGCAGGGGTCAACCTCTTCGCCCAGCAGGGCTATGTCAAGGTATCGGCCTCTCCACAGCTCGATACATTGCTGAAAATCAGCCGAAACAACCCACAACTTCAACCGATTGACGGGTTTAGGATTCAGATCTTCATGGAGTCGGGAAACGCCGCCGTAGATCGAGCCCAGGCCGCCATTGCCCGCTATCAGGAAGCTTTTCCCGAAGACAAAACATATTTGAGTTTTGGGCAACCCTATTATCGCGTAAGGGTGGGCGATTTTCGCACACGACTGGAAGCGGAGGGCCGGCTTCAGCAAGTGATTCGTCTGTTTAGTCAGGCTTTTGTGATTAAAGATATCATAGAAC
>DAIOUP010000332.1:0-3122 GCA_036759465.1 Bacteroidales bacterium | reverse complement strand
TAGCCCCACTGAGAAATACAATGCGATTCGTCAACGGCGATCAGGTTAATATTCATCTTACTGACCGAATCGATGAAGCGGTGCGTCTGCAATCGCTCGGGACTGATGTAAAGAAACTTAAGCTGACCAAACGCGGCATTATTATAAACCCGTTCTATTTCAAGGTTATGCATTCCCGAATAAATGGCCGCAGCAGGTATTCCCCTCCGCTTGAGTTGCTCCACCTGATCTTTCATTAAGGCTATAAGCGGTGTGACAACTAAACAAAGCCCATCCATAACCATTGCAGGAACCTGAAAGCAGATGGATTTACCTCCGCCGGTTGGCAATAAGGCTAATGTATCGCGGCCAAAGAGTACCGAGTCGATGATCTCTTCCTGCATGGGGCGAAATGTAGAATAGCCCCAATAACGGGTTAGAACCTCTCTGGCCTTATTGCTCATAACATTAAGTTTTACATTATGTTACGCTTTAAATGCTGGTCGATGAGCGAGAGCAGTTCATGTTTACTTATAGGCTTGGTAATAAAATCGTTACATCCTGCTTGTAAGGCCTTCGCCTTGCTTTCGTTGTCGGCAAAGGCTGTTTGAGCAATAATGGGAAGGTTCGGATTCAGTTCCTTTATTTTTCTTGTGGCTTCGTAACCGTCTGCCTTTGGCATTTGTATATCCATGAGCACAAGGCTTATGTCGGGATTGCTGCGGCAATATCGAATGGCTTCCTCCCCGTTTTTCGCCCAAAGCTGCAAAGCGCCGGTCGATTTGAGCAGCGATCTCAAAAACAGATAATTAGCTTCAACATCGTCAACAATTAAAAAGATTTCCTTGTTCCACTCAAACAATTCTTTGAAAAAATCGCTTTGTTGCTCCAATCTGATCGGCTGGCAGGCAGGGAGAGTGAAATAAAAAGTGGAGCCTTTACCGGGTTGGGAATCAAACCAAATTTTCCCGCCCATCAATTCAACAAGCTGCTTGGTAATAGCCATTCCAAGACCGGCCCCTTCCCTGTTGTGAATGCCCGGCTGATTGATCTGGCCGAAACGCTGAAACACCTTCGAAGCCAGTGCAGGATCGATGCCCACTCCAGTGTCCTTGACATAGAACTGGATCATACCGGATTCGCCCAACAAATAGCCAAACTCTATAAATCCTGTCTCGGTAAACTTCACTGCATTGCTTAGCAGGTTGATTAAAATCTGCCTGAACCTGAAAATGTCAGCGAAAACACATGCATCGGCCGGAACAGCGCTGCCGGTCCGAAGCTCAACACCTGATCTGTCGTGTCTTTTATTGAGTTGGTTTTCGAACATCATGAACATCTCCTGAAATACAGGCCCAAGCTTCACCTGCGTAGGGTTGATTCTCACCTGTCCGGCCTCGATGCGCGAAATATCGATGATATCTTCGACTAGCTGCAGTAGCGACTTTCCCGAAGTTTTGATCATGCCCACCAGATTGAGGATTTCCTCATTCGTAAGTTCTTCATCGAGAATCAGATCAGAAAAACCGATAATGGTATTCAGCGGGGTGCGTATCTCGTGGCTCATATTGGCCAGAAAAGCGGTCTTAAGACGATTGCTTTCGATTGCTTCGTCGAGTGTTTTTCGCAATGTTTCGCGCTCACTTCCCGACTCAGGTTCCAGAATAGCCAATATTAACCGGCTCTCATCGGAATTGGAAGGGTAAAACCTAAGCTGGAATTCGGAATTGGACGGAAGGCTTATACCGACAACCCTGTTATTATCCAGATCGCGTTTTATACCTGAGATATCAAGGGATATTTCGAATCCCGCCTGTTGCCAGATGTGAGCATCGGCATTGCTTTCAACAATTCTGAAAAATGTTTTAAAGCTTTCATTAACCAATAAAAGCCTAAAATCAGAATCGAGCAAAGCAGCTGGCATTGCGAAATGCCCGAACCAGCTTTGTACACTTGCATTTGAAGAAATCATCGAAAGCACGTTTTAAAAAACACTTAAAAATAAGCAATTACGCGTAAATTTTAGGCTTAGCAGCTGAAATTACCCGGCAAGACGGGTATTGCCCTTTGTGTGACGGGGAAAATAAGGGCAATGCCTGCACCCGTTTCCACAGCAATAGCCTCTGCGTTTGAGGTAAGATTCTTTCATCACCCTGTATCCATTCTCCATGTAGTAATCCTCGCCTTCCACAAGGTTGTTGGTGAACCTGAAAAATCTATCGTCTGTCATGGTTATTAATGTTATAGAAAGCTATGTCGAAATCATCCAGCTGAAAACGTTTACGTTCCTTATTCCATACGTAAACCTTTATTTCGGCAACCGAATCATCCCATGCCGGAACGCGAAAGCCCGTTTCGAAAGTTCTCCAATTCTCGGTCAGATTATCAGGCATCTGCTTGATCCTAAAGGTTTTATAGAAATTTACCTTTTGCGATTGGTCGGAAACCGCATATACCAACAGAGCATCCAGTGCAGCATTCGGTTCGTTTTCACGAAATTCTATCCTGGCTTTGACATACACTTCGCCTTTAGTGGTTTGGAATTCACCTTGCTGCAATACCAGGGTAGGAGAATAAATGTTCGACTGGTTCATCTGAGCGACCTGGCTTCCTGAGAATGCCTCTTCAGATTGTTGAATACCATTGGAAGTCCAGGGATCGCGGCTATGCTCCATAGTGTTGGTAAACGAAATGATCAGTCCGCCTAAGTTATTGCTGAACAAGGGTTCGGCGTTGCCACCGAAAACATTCCTGTATTCCTCGCCCCATCGCAAAAAGACGTGCCTGTATTTGGCCGCATTCATCGCATCTGGATGAATAATTCCGGCTTTATATTGCCATGTCTGAAAAAGGTTTAGCGCCATGACCGACAATAAGACTGGAAAAACTATAAATGTCAAAACCTTTTTTTGAAGCACATACTCCAGCAGCAATGCCAGGGGTATTGCGAACAGGGCATAAAAATCGACCATCGGACGCATTCCGAAGCTATCGCCATAAAACCAGTTCCACCAGGACGACAGAATATACACAAGAATCAGGAAAAACGCCAGATAACTGATAGCCGCCCAGTTGCTGCGACGCCAGAGGACGACAAGCCCAATAAAGCTTATCAGCATAAGCGGGGTATAAACAAAGAAGCC
>DAIOUP010000331.1:0-3128 GCA_036759465.1 Bacteroidales bacterium | reverse complement strand
TACCCCACGCGGCCTTCGCACACTGAGTCCGGATCATCCGCGCTACAAAGGAACGCTGACGGGCAGTCCCACCGACCGCGACCTGGCTTACCACAATGGCACGGTTTTCCCCTGGCTTTCGTTGATGTTTGTTTGCGGATGGCTAAGCCTGCACGGGCAGTCGGGCATTGGGCTAGCCGAAGAGATCTACAACCACTTTGAACCGGTAATGTTTGAAGCCGGTCTTGGAAGTATTTCGGAGGTTTACGACGGCGACCCGCCACACGATGCCCGCGGAGGTATTTCGCAGGCCTGGAGCGTTGCGGCGCTGATACAGATACATGAACTCATTGACGATTACAAACTTCAAAATAGGAAACCATGAAGGTGCTGATGTTTGGTTGGGAGTTTCCCCCGCACATCACCGGCGGACTGGGAACAGCATGTTTTGGCCTTACCAAGGGCCTTGCCCGTCACGAAGTGGAGATCTTATTCGTGGTGCCTAAAGCCTACGGTGACGAAAGCGAAGAAGCAGTAAGGCTGCTCAACGCCAGCGAGGTGACCATTGACCTCGACAAGGAGGAAACCCGCGATTACTGGGAACGAGTTCAATACATGGAGATTGGATCGAACATCATCCCTTACGTAGGCCCGGAACAATTTGAGCTTATCACCGAAGAACAGCGTAAGGTAACTGAGACATTCCGCAGCCCGGTTTTCTCGCAGAATTACGAGTTTTCGGGCAAATACGGCGCTAACCTGATGGAAGAAGTGTCGCGTTACGCGCTCGTAGGATCGGCCCTTGCCACCAAGCACGATTTCGACCTCATCCATGCCCACGACTGGCTTACCTATCCTGCAGGAGTGGCAGCCAAAGAGACGACCGGCAAACCGCTGGTAGTGCATATGCACGCCACGGAGTTCGATCGCACGGGTGAAAACGTGAATACTGAAGTGTATGCCATCGAGCGGCGCGGAATGGAAGCCGCCGACATGGTGATCACCGTGAGCAACCTCACTAAACGAATAGTGGTTGAGCGCTATGGCATCGATCCCAAAAAAGTGATCACCGTGCACAACGCTGTTGAGCCTGTTGACAAGTCGGGCCTTGAATTGCCGGAAAAACAGGTTAAGGAAAAGGTGGTTACCTTTTTGGGAAGGATCACCTTCCAAAAAGGCCCTGAATATTTTGTGGAGGCAGCACACAAAATTCTGCAGCGCGATAAAAACGTACGCTTTGTGATGGCCGGCACCGGCGACCTACTCAACAAAATGGTTCAGCGCGTGGCCCAGCTGCGCATCGGGCATAAGTTTCACTTTACGGGATTTTTGAAAGGCGACGATGTAGATCGGCTGTTTGCAATGACCGACGTATTTGTAATGCCTTCAATATCAGAGCCTTTTGGCATCGTGCCTTTGGAAGCCATGCGCAGCAATGTGCCCGTGGTGATTTCGAAGCAGTCGGGTGTGGCCGAGGTATTGCGTCACGCGCTCAAGGTCGACTTTTGGGATGTGGACGGAATGGCCGACGCTATTTATGGCCTCTGCCATTACAACGCTTTGGCCGAAACCTTCATCAAGGAAGGCAAGGAAGAAGTAGATAGTTTGAAGTGGAGCAATGCCGCCAAGCATGTAAAAGCGGTTTACGAAAAAGTATTGAAAGGCTTGGAAACCAAATAATATCGGCTACAAGCCATTAACGAAACCAAACAAACACTATGAAATCAGTTTGTTTCTATTTTCAGGTGCACCAGCCTTTCCGGCTGAGGACCTACAGGTTTTTCGACATTGGGAAAAACCATTATTACTACGACGAGTATTTCAACAGGATGATCATGCGACGGATTGCCGAGAAATGCTATCTGCCGATGAACGCCATCTTGCTCGAACTCATACAAACCCTCGGCAGTAAGTTTATGATCAGCTTTTCCATGTCGGGGCTGGCCATTGAGCAGATGGAGCTTTATGCTCCCGAAGTGCTCGACAGTTTTCGCAAGCTGGTGGCAACAGGGCAGGTGGAGATCCTGGCCGAAACCTATGCACACTCGCTCAGTTCGCTGCGCAACAAGGATGAATTCCGTGAGCAGGTGGCCATGCATACCCGCAAAATTCAGGACACTTTTGGCATAACGCCTACTGCTTTCCGCAATACTGAGCTCATTTACAGCGACCAGATCGGTGCCGATGTAGCCGAGATGGGCTACAGGGTAATGCTCACCGAAGGCGCAAAGCACGTATTGGGATGGAAAAGCCCCAATTTTATGTATGCCAACTCCATCAATCCGAAGTTGAAAGTACTCTTGCGCAACTTCCGGCTGAGCGACGACATTGCCTTCCGTTTTGGTATGCAGAGCTGGGCCGACTGGCCACTGACCGCCGAAAAGTTTGCCGGATGGCTCAACAACCTGAATCCTAAGGAGGAGGTTGTGAATGTCTTTATGGATTACGAAACCTTCGGCGAACACCAATGGGCTGCCACAGGCATTTTCGATTTTATGAAAAAAATGCCGGTAGCCATTCTTGCCGGAAACCAATACCAGTTTGCAACGCCAACAGAACTTGCCGAAAGACTGCAGCCGGTATCAGCCATTCATGTACCCTACCCTATATCATGGGCGGATGAAGAGCGCGATATCACTGCCTGGCTGGGCAACAATATGCAGGATGAAGCCTTTGCCCGCCTTTACGAATTGACGCCAAAAGTGCGCTCGGTCGACGATGCCGCACTGCTGCGCGACTGGCAGTATCTGCAAGCCTCCGACCATTTTTATTACATGTGTACCAAATGGTTTTCCGACGGTGTGGTGCACAAGTATTTCAACCACTACCCTTCACCCTACGAGGCCTACATCAATTATATGAATGTACTGGCTGATTTTACCATCAGGGTGAACGAGGCTTTCCCGGGCGAGCACTCACCAGAAGCCGATCTGCGGCAAACCGGAGAAGCCTTGCTCAATCTAGGAGCAAGCCTCGGAAAAAGTGCCCTCTCTCAAGTGAAAAAGGCCGCCCGTCAGCTCGAAGATACGGTACGGCGGAAGGAACAGGAGCTAAGACCCGCTTTTGACGATCTGGTTAAGCTATCGGATGCCAAGGTAAAAAAGCTGGTCAAAGAGCTCGAAGCCGAAGACCTTCTGGCTGCGCTTAAT
>DAIOUP010000330.1:0-3139 GCA_036759465.1 Bacteroidales bacterium | reverse complement strand
CCGATAACCAGATACTTTCGTTTGTACTGGCGGTTTTGCTTAGCGGCTTCATATACGCAGGCTTGAATTCATCTATTCACTTTCGCTTTTCGGGCCTGTTGACCTGTTTATCAAACAGTTGGGAATTGCCTCACATTACAGTTCGATTAGCCGCGGCGTGGTCGATACGCGCGATGTGGTTTACTTTTCGAGCCTTATCGCATTATTTCTTGGTTTGACAAAACTTGTACTGGCCAGCAGAAAATGGTGAGAAAAAAATCGAAACCCGAATTGCTGAAATCAAAAGACATCAGACGCGATAATCTGCTGTCGTTTGGTCTGATACTAGTTATCATCTTGGTAGCTAACATCATCAGCAGTTACCTTTTTACCCGTATCGACCTCACAAGCGAGAAGCGCTACACCCTTGCACCAGCTACCAAAGCACTGCTGCGTTCCGTGGATGACTATGTTTTTTTCAGGGTTTATCTGGAAGGTGATTTTCCGGCAGGATTCAAAAAGCTCAGGCGCGAAACCAAGGAAATGCTCGATGAGTTCAGGGCCTACAACAAGCTTATCGGTTACGAATTTGTAAACCCTCTGGCCACAGGCAATGCCCGTGAAACTGAAGAAACAATAAAAACACTTACCGACAAGGGTTTGCGGCCAACCGAGCTGCAGGTGAGGGCTACCGACGGCGCCCAGCAAAAGCTTATCTTTCCCGGCGCTCTTGTAATGTATCGCGATAAGGAACTGCCGCTCGACCTGCTCGATCAGCAGCTCAACACCCCGCCAGAAATGGTGATCAATAACTCGGTACAGAACCTTGAATTCAAGCTGGCAGATATTATCCGCAAATTATCGCAGCTGCAGAAACCTGCCGTAGCCTTTATTGAAGGCCATGGCGAGCTTAATGAGGCCGAACTTCATGATCTCACCCAGGCCCTGTTGCCAAATTACAGGGTTGATCATATCACCATTGCGGGAAGGATTTATGCCCTTACGCGCCGCTCCGACCCCGATGCCAATGGCAATGTGCGGATTCTTCCAAACTATGAGGCCATCATCATTGCCAAGCCAAGCAAGCCATTCGACGAAAAAGACAAGTTCATCATCGATCAGTATATTATGTATGGCGGCAAGGTGTTGTGGCTTGTTGATCCTGTTTTTGCCAGTATGGACAGCCTGCAGATGAACGAGAGCACGGTGGGCGTTGACCTGGATCTGAGGCTGGATGATATGTTTTTCAAATACGGCCTTCGTCTCAATAAAAACCTTGTGCTCGATGTAAACTCAGCCTCAATTCCTTTGCGCACCGGTCAGGTGGGCGGTCAGGCGCAGATAGAGTTTTTCAGATGGCCTTATTTCCCTTTGCTCAATCAGGCGTCCAACCATCCTATAGTGCGCAATATCAACAGTATAAAATCAGATTTTGTCAGCAGCATCGACACCACATCCGCCGAGAATATCCGCAAGACGCCCTTGCTGAAGACATCCGATTACTCACGAATCAGCCTAACGCCCGTGCTCATCAGTTTGGCCATGCTGCGCGAGAACCCCGACCCACGCATGTACAACAAGCCCGGCCAGAATACAGCTTACCTGCTCGAGGGCACTTTCAGCTCGCTTTTTGCCAACCGCATTCCACCCGAAATAGCCGAAAGCCGCGAAATTGGTTTTAAGGAAGAAAGCAAGCCCACGGCAATGATTGTGGTGGCCGACGGCGACATTGCCCGCAACCAGTTTCATGTTCCGCGGGGCTATCCACTGCCCCTCGGTTACGATCAATACACGCGCCGTACCTATGGCAACAAGGATTTCATGCTCAACGCCATCAGCTATCTGGCCGACGAAACCCAGCTCATCAGCATACGCTCGCGCGAAATTAAAATGAGGCTGCTCGACACGAATAAAGCCAATGAGAATCGACTTAACATTCAGATTATCAATCTTGTAATACCAGTTGTAATCGTTATCCTTATCGGAATAGCTCTTGGCTTGCGAAGAAAAAGACGTTACCAAAGACGACACATCAGTAAATAAATACAGTCAAATAAACGATGAAAAAAAACCGTCTGGCGATATACCTCACCATATTTCTAGTTTTACTTGCCCTAATATTAATTTTCAGCAATACGGGCAATTCCACCTTAGACAGCAGGGATGCCGACTTTGCGGTGCTTGATACGGCCACTGTGACAAAAATATTCATTGCAGATCTCGACACCAACGACGTATTGCTTGAGAGAACCGCCAAAGGCTGGACGCTCAACAAGGAATATCGCGCCAGCCAGTGGAAAGTGGACGAACTGCTCAACACCATGCTCAAATTGAGGGTGCGCGGACCAGTTTCGCAGGCCAGCCACAACAATGTGGTATCGCGCATGGCCGGTATTGCGCTCAAGGTTGAGGTTTATCAGATAAAGCCGCGCATCAACCTTTTCGGAAAGCTGCAGCTCTTTCCGAGAGAGGTTAAAACAAAAACCTATTACGTTGGCGATAATCCACGCGACAACATAGGAACTTTTATGCTGAAGGAAGGCGCCAAAACGGCTTACATCATGTACATTATTGGTTTTAAGGGTTTTGTGATGTCGCGATATTCAGCATTCGAAGACGACTGGCGCGACCATACTGTTTTCAGCAGTAGGCTGAACGAAATAAAAAGCGTCGAACTCGTTTTTAACGAAGAACCCTGGCAAAGCTATCGCATTGAGCGCACCAATGGTTTGAATTTTAAGATAACACGGCTCGCCGACCAAAAGGTTTTTCCTGAATACGATACGTTGAGGTTGCTCAACTTTCTCACATCGTTCAGCGATTTGCGGTTTGAAGCGGTGCTGAACAACACCATGCCACAACAAAAGATTGACTCGGTGGTGCATTCGCCATTTCTGCACCGGCTGACGCTGGTGGATATCAAGGGCGATACCACCCAAATCACCACGTTCAACAAGAAGAAGTTTGCCGAGCACCTTGATATTGAGGAAAAACTGGTACCGATGGACCTCGACCGCGCCTATGCGCTGGTGAATCGCAACCGCGACTTTGTGCTCATTCAGTATTTTGTTTTCGATAAAGTGTTGAGACCAGCCCTTTATTTCGAGCCAGGTGCACCCGACCTGAGTCAGGTTTACTAATTACCCTGCCTGACCACCAC
>DAIOUP010000329.1:0-3152 GCA_036759465.1 Bacteroidales bacterium | reverse complement strand
ACCTATTACTACATCATGCCTGGAGGCGAACGTACAAGCCTGAAAGTAAAAAAGCAGGATGTTTTCGTGCTTAAGAAAGACGAACGCGTAGCACCCGGACGAACCGTAGTCAACTGATGATGTTTCGATGAAGCGACTTTCTGTCATTATCCTGTTATACCTGCCGCTGGCCACAATGGCCATGCAGCCCGATAGCACTTATACCGTGCTCAGGTTTCCCTCGGGTCAGATATCCAGCGAAGGATGGTTAGTCAAGGGTAAACCAGAGGGTTATTGGAAAAATTACCACGAGAACGGTCAGCTTAAATCGGAAGGCAATCGCAAAAATTTTCTGCTCGATGGAATATGGAAATTTTACGATGAAGAGGGCACTTTAACTTTGGAAATCAGCTATAAAGAAGGAAAACGACAAGGAGACCGCGTGGTTTGGCTGAAAGATGAAGTGATAAAGGAGAATTTTGATAACGACGTTCGGCAAGGTCTCACCCGGCACTTCGACCGCCAGGATCGACTGCTCAAAACCGTTCCTTATGTGAACGGGCTGGAGGATGGAGTGTCGTTTGCCTACGATACTACAGGCACCATAATCGAACTTGTACAATACCGCAGAGGTTTCGTTACCAGTCGTGAACGCATAAACCGGCGCGATCCAGAAGGACGCGAAAACGGACTTTGGAAATGGTTTTACGAAGACGGATCACTCAAGGAAGAAGGGACTTTCAAGAACGGACTTCGCAATGGAATTTTCAAAACCTACGACCGGCAGGGCAATTTGCTGACCATCGAAAAGTATGTTGACGACATTTTGCAGGAAAGCGCCGAAGAAGTTGCCCGACTGGAATACAGACGCGATTTTTGGCCCGATGGAAAAATAAAAACAGAAGCTACTTACCGTCAGGGACTTCCCGAGGGCATAAGGCGCGAGTACGACCGCGAAGGAAACATTACAACGTCTTATGTTTTCCGGCAGGGCATACTGCTTGCCGAGGGTGTGCTCGATGCTGCAGGATTGCGTCAGGGATTCTGGAAAGAGTTTTATCCCAATGGCACCATCAAATCGCAGGGCAACTATAAAGACAATTTGCGTATTGGTGTCTGGGAGTTTTATTACCCCGACGGTGCCATTGAACAAAAAGGAAATTTCGACGGCAAAGGTAAGCCCGACGGACGATGGGTTTGGTTTTACAACGGCGGTCAGGTGCTGAGGGAAGAAAACTACCGTCAGGGAAAACTTGACGGATTGATGACAGAATACGACCAGGATGGAAATGTGATTGCTCAGGGTGAATATCTCGACGATCTGCGCGAAGGTTTCTGGCGAATTAAAACGGCCGGCTTTACCGAAGAAGGGAATTACAGCGAAGGAATGCGAAATGGCGCCTGGAAACACTATTTTGCCGATGGTACCCTTGCTTTCGAGGGCGGGTTCAGGGAAGATCTGCCCAACGGTCCGCACATAAGCTATTACCCAAACGGACGTAAATCGGAAGAAGGAAACTGGCTTATGGGTCGTCGCAATGGAGAATGGAAACTATGGAACGAAGATGGAAGCCTCATTTTGAGCATATTGTACGTTAATGGTGTGGAACGGGCCTACGACGGTATTCGGCTCAATGATACCGATCTGGTGATACCGGAAGAATAAAAATCAAACCACTTACAAATTCAGACTTTACTTTTTTTCGGCGGGATCTTTTGGTTATCCCAGATGAATTTGGCATAACTACCCCTCAATTAAACGCTTGAATCATAAAACAAGCAATTGAATAGTTAAAATACTTAATTTTGCTGACGAATGTATCACCAAAATTTATTGATAATGAAGAAATTGTTTTTTGTCGCATTGCTACCTTTCGTTATTGCAGCATGCGGCGGACAAAAGGCTGACAAAGCTCAGCAAACCAACGAACAGATCACCGAAGTAACCGTAGGTAACTTTAAAAACATGGCAGGTGATCTTGTAGGAAAAACTGTGGTTATTCGTGGCACTGCAGATCACATCTGCAAACACGACGGAAAAAAACTCTTTCTGATCGACACAAACAGCAAAGGTCGTGTTAAGGTTGTTACCGGCGATGATATGGCTGCCTTTGATGCCGCCAACGAAGGCCTCGATTTCATTGTTACAGGCATCGTAGCCGAAACAATCGTAGATGAAGCATATCTGAAAGAATGGGAAGAAGAACTCAAGACGGACGAAGCCGAAAACCCTCACCTTGAAGACGGTGAGCATAAAGAAGGCGAAGACCACCACAGTAACGAAGATGCCTACAAGCAGATTGAAAATTACCGCGCCATGATGGCTGAAAAAGGTGTCGATAAGCTGTCGTTCTACCACATCATTGCCAAATCGTACGAGATCGTAAAGGAATAGAAAGGTCAATCACCTTGTTAAACCAGGCCAGACAGGTCTGGTTTTTTTGTGAATAAAACTTTTTCCTATGAGCTGGAGAAAATGGAACAGGGCCATCCACCGCGATTTTGGCTACCTGTTTTTTGGATTAACCATAGTGTATGCCTTGTCAGGCATTGCCTTGAATCACCGCAACGAATGGAACCCCAATTTCGTTGTCATTGAAAAGGCCATCACTGAAGCTCCTTTTCAGGAAAAACCTGATAAGGATCAAGTGATCAGTCTCTTAAGAAAATACGGTGTGGACGATGATTACCGAAAACATTACTTTCCTTCAGACCAAAGGCTTAAAGTTTTCTTAAGGGGGGGAACTGCCGAAATCAATCTCGAAAGCGGCAACGGGCAGATCTCAATGACCAAACGACGTCTTGTTTTCAGGGAGGTTAACTATCTGCATTACAATCCTGTGCGAAGCTGGACCATCGTTTCTGACATTTATGCAGGGGCGCTCATATTGCTTGCTCTAACAGGCATTTTAATACCGCGCGGTGGCGACGGACTATCGGGTCGCGGTTGGTGGATGACACTTATTGGTCTGCTTGTACCACTGGGATTTATCATTTATTATCTTTATTAGGCCATGGAAGCAGTTTACTTTGGAGTAGCCTTTCTCATTTGGTATCTCTTATCATATTGGATATCAGAAAAATATAGTAAGAATACCAAATTTGGCAAGCAGACATTATTTACAATTTCGATGTTACTGAGTCCGTTTTTTGCACTTTTGGTTGTATATTTA
>DAIOUP010000328.1:0-3161 GCA_036759465.1 Bacteroidales bacterium | reverse complement strand
TCAGTAAGGTGATCGTATGCAAGGCGCGCTTCCTGCTTTTTGCCGGTTGCCAGCAGGTTTTGTGCCGTTTCCATCAGCTGCTGTCTGGCTTCGCGCCGGGCATCGGCCATGAGGATATCAAGATTCATCTGGACAAAGCCAATAGCCGACAATTGATCAGGCGACAGGGTCTTTACCTTACTTTGTCGGGCATTCATCCTTTCGTAGAGTTGCATGATCTCGGGCCAGCTTGCCGCTTCGTTGCGTGCTTTGAGCATCTGAACGCGATCGTGGTCCAATTGGTTGGCGGTGTGATAGGCCCGCGTAAGCAGCTGAAGATCTTCGGCATCGGCTTTGCCGGCGCGGGCCGATCGCACAAGCCTTTCAATTGCCTGATCATACTGCTCGTTCCTTATCATTTTCGAAGGGCTGTTGCAGGAAAACATCTGAACAGCGAGCAACAGAAATAATATTCGTCTCATGAGGTATCGCATTAAAATGCTGATTATCGATTGATTCTGTATGGCTGCTAAGACAAATATCGAACCATTTTCGTATTTGGTGCGAAAGTGCTAATTTCGAAAGTTTTTACCTTGTGTCGGTTAGTCAAGCACCTCCGATAGCAAGAATTTAATAAACAGTATTGCCCATGTGGAAATTTCTGGTCAGGCTCATTTTGCGAAACCGGCTTGCTAACCTCATAATCATTGCATTACTCACGATTTACATGGGCTGGGAAGGCTCAAAGGTGCAGTTGTCGTACGAATTTGCAAGCATGCTACCTGAGTCGGACACAACCAGTCGAATCTATCAGCGGTTTAAGGAAACGTTTGGTCAGGATGGCGCGGTTATGTTTGTCGGCGTGCAGGACGAAAGGCTCTTTGAGCTCGAGCACTTCAAGGCATGGCATGATCTGACCGAAAAGGTTCGTACCATCGATGGCGTGCAGGAAGTGGTATCGGTGGCCAGAATTTATCATCTGGTCCGTAACGACAGCCTCCGTAAGTTCGACTTCCGCCCGGTAATGGAAAGATTGCCCAAAACACAGGAAGAACTTGATTCGCTCAGGCATTACATTCAACAACTCAGGTTTTACGAGGGTTTGCTATACAACAGCGCCACCAATGTGAGCGTGATGATGATTACGCTCGACAACCACGTGCTCAACTCAAAAGACCGCATTGCCCTTGTTTACGAGATTAAAGAGGTTTTGGACAACTTTACCGACCGTTTCGGCATTCAACTGCGTTATTCCGGGCTACCCTATATCCGTACCATTACTTCTCAAAAAATTCAGCACGAGCTTGTGCTCTTCGTTTTTCTCTCCCTCGTTATCGCCTCAGCCATTCTTTTTACCTTTTTCCGTTCCGGACGAACCGTATTATTCATAATTATTGTAGTACTCATCACGGTGGCGTTCATGTTTGGGATGCTTCAGTTGTTTGGCTACAAAATCACCATTCTTACAGGAATACTTCCTCCTCTGCTCATTGTGATAGGTGTTGAAAATTCGATTTTTCTGCTCAATAAGTATTACAATGAATTTTTTCAGCACGGCAATAAAGTCAAGGCCCTCAGTCGTACCATTAGAAGAATAGGAGCTGCCAACCTGCTCACCAACGCCACAACTGCTGCAGGCTTTGCAGCCTTTATCGTAACCGGAAACAAAATGCTGGTCGAGTTTGGCATTGTCGCCTCGCTCAACATAATGGTATCGTATGTGGTGAGCCTGATGATGATCCCTATCATCTTCAGCTATCTTCCCGAACCCCTGCCAAAGCAATATGCTCATTTCGAGGGCGGAAGAGTTAACAGCATTTTGCGTTTTATTGAAAGGGTGGTTTTATACAGAAGAAATGCAGTTTATGCCATAACAGCAGTACTGATTGTTCTGGGTGCATATGGCGTGACCAAACTACGCACTACAGGAAACGTGGTCGACGACATCTCGCATAAGGAGCAGATGTATAAAGACCTGATGTTCTTCGAAGAACACTTTAACGGGGTAATGCCTTACGAAATAAGCATTGACACCAAAAGACCCAAAGGAGTTCTTCGTGCATCAACGCTGTATAAAATAGATCAGCTGCAGGACACGCTTGCCTTGTACCCCCAGTTTAGCAAACCGCTTTCGGTAGTCGAGCTTGTGAAATTCTCCAAGCAGGCATTCTTCCGGGGAGACCCAGCATATTACAACATGCCCAACAACCAGGAGCGCAATTTCATTCTTGGATATCTACCTGAATTTAAAGGAGATAAGCGCACCATTCTCAATTCTTTTGTGGATACCGCACTGCAAACAACGCGTGTTAGTGTGCAATTAGCCAACGTAAGCACCAGGCAAATCGACAGCATTCAGCAAAGTCTTCAGCCAAAAATCGACAGCATTTTTCCGGCAGCCGATTATACCGTGACCACCACCGGCACAAGTGTTGTTTTCCTGGAAGGCACAAACTACCTAGTCAAAAACCTTATTTCCAGCTTATTACTAGCCCTTTTTGTAATTGCACTGCTGATGGCGCTTACCTTCTCGTCTTTCAAAATGATCGTGGTTTCGCTTATTCCGAACCTCATCCCACAGTTGCTCACCGCAGCCATGATGGGTTATGCAGGCATTTCCATTAAGCCGTCCACAATCCTAATTTTCAGTATTGCTCTTGGAATCAGTGTTGACAATACCATACATTTTCTGTCGCGCTACAGGCAACAGCTTAAACTAAACGGCTGGAAAATTCCGGAAGCCGTGCTTGCAGCACTTCATGAAACAGGGTTCAGCATGATTTATTCGGCGGTAGTATTGTTTTTTGGATTTGCTATTTTCATTCTTTCATCGTTTGGCGGAACCGAAGCCCTGGGCTATTTGGTTTCGTTTACGCTTATTACTGCCATGTTGTCGAACCTTTTTGTTCTGCCTTCGTTATTAATGACGCTCGACCGCTGGAGCACCACCAGGGCATTCAAAGAGCCTTTGCTTGAGATTCTGGACGAAGAGGCCGACATCGACCTTGATCAGCTTAAAATTGAAATAAAAAATGAAAATCAGAATTAACAAAAACATGTTGCCATGAAAGGAATCATCCTAGCAGGAGGCTCAGGAACCAGACTACATCCCCTCACCCTTGCCGTGAGCAAACAACTGATGCCCATCTATGATAAACCCATGATCTACTACCCGCTATCGG
>DAIOUP010000327.1:0-3164 GCA_036759465.1 Bacteroidales bacterium | reverse complement strand
GGGTTGCACAATGGCGGCCCCTTGATTTTTTTCTTGCAACACTTTTGTAACAAAAGAAGGTAAAGAATTGATTTTCATTGAGAAAATGGGCATAGTCTTCAAGCCTTTCTCAAAACGATGGTTTCCTCAAGATCAGCACATAAAAAAAAGCGCCCGAAGGCGCTTGATTTTTATTCCACCGTAACCGATTTGGCTAGGTTGCGGGGCTGGTCAACATTGCAGCCACGCATTACAGCTATGTGATAAGCCAGCTTTTGCAGGGGGATGGTAGCCAGCAGCGGCACCAAAATTTCTTCGGTATCTGGTATTTCAATCACATAATCGGCCAGGTTCTTTACCACGGTATCGCCTTCGGTGACCACGGCAATGACTTTTCCCTTGCGGGCTTTCACTTCCTGAATATTGCTCACAACCTTGTCGTAGATGCCCTGTTTTGGCGCAATAAATACAACAGGCATATCCTCGTCGATCAGCGCAATGGGGCCGTGTTTCATTTCGGCGGCCGGATAACCTTCGGCATGGATGTAGGAAATTTCCTTCAACTTCAAGGCGCCCTCGAGCGCTACCGGGAAGTTGTAGCCCCGGCCAAGGTAGAGGAAGTTGCGAACATCCCTGAATTGTTCGGCGGTTTCAAGCACTACGTTTTTGCAGGTTTTCAGTGTCCGCTCTACCTTGTTCGGAATGAGTGTCAGCTCAGTAATAATCTGATTGAAGCGCGAGCGGCTAATGGTGCCTTTAAGCTGGGCAAACCGTAATGCAAAAAGTGTTAAAAGTGTGACCTGTGCAGTGAATGCTTTGGTTGAAGCCACACCAATCTCAGGTCCGGCATGGGTGTAGCTGCCGGCATGGGTGGCACGGGCAATCGACGAACCTACCACATTGCAAATACCCAGAATGGTGGCACCTTTGCTCTTGGCAAGTTCTATTGCAGCCAGGGTATCGGCGGTTTCGCCCGACTGGCTGATGGCCAACACCACATCTTTCTCGCTGATGATGGGGTTGCGATAGCGAAATTCGGAGGCGTACTCCACTTCCACCGGAATCCGGGCAAGATCTTCAATAAGGTATTCGCCAACCAGGCCTGCATGCCATGATGTGCCACAGGCTACAATGATTATCCTGTCGGCGTTGAGAATCTTTTGTTCGTAATCTATGATACCACCCAGGGTCACTGTTCCCGATTCGGGATGTATGCGTCCGCGCATGCTGTCGCGTATGGAAATGGGCTGCTCGTAAATTTCTTTCAGCATAAAATGCTCGTAGCCGCCTTTCTCTAATGCAACGAGGCTCATTTCGAGCTGGTGTACATAAGGCGTTTTCTCCTTGTTTCTTATTGTTTTGATCTTGAGCTCGTTATTCCGATGGACAAGGGCTACTTCCTCATCGTCGAGATAGACCACATTTTTTGTGTATTCGATGATTGGCGTGGCATCTGAGGCAACAAAGAATTCGCCGTTGCCTATGCCAATCACCAGGGGGCTGCCTTTTCGCGCAGCAATTAGCATATCAGGGCTGCCTGATTCCATAACCACGATGGCATATGCGCCAACCACCTGATTCAGCGCAATGCGGACGGCTTCGAACAGATCAACGTCCTCGTTGTTTTTGATGTCTTCGATCAGATTGGTCAGCACTTCGGTGTCGGTGGTAGAGCGAAAAGAATAGCCTCTGTTTTCGAGCTCGCGTCTGAGCAGTGCATAATTTTCAATGATTCCATTGTGAATCAGCGCTATACTATTAGACTGCGAGGCGTGGGGATGCGCATTGGTATCGTTTGGCTCGCCATGGGTTGCCCATCGGGTATGAGCGATACCAATATTTCCGTGAATGTGTTTGTCCTTGGCATGGCGTTCGAGATCCGAGACCTTGCCTTTTGTTTTGTAAATGTTGAGGCCGCCGTTGTATAGCGCCATCCCGGCACTGTCGTATCCACGATATTCCAGACGTTTGAGTCCGTTAATCAGGATGGGATATGCCTGACGCGGGCCGATGTATGCTACAATGCCACACATAATTTTTTCAATATTTGGTTGGTTAAAATATAATTTATTCGTTTACAATACTATAGTGCAGTAAAAGTTTCAATGGTTGCAGGGTGTCATTTCCAGTGTTTGTGCCGTTGATTACCCATCGGTGAGGCCTGGAAGAGGCACCGATGGAGAACAGATACAAACCGTGGTCTTCGCGGCCGGCCCCCCTGAGTATCATGTCCTGCACGTAGCGCGTGAGCCTGAACTGTACCCTGTTGGCCTTTTTGACGAAAGAACCGCCAAAATAGTTGTTTCCCTCAAGCTGATCTTTTAATATGGAATAGGTTCCATCGCCATTGGCTTTAACAAGAGCGTAGTTTGAAGGGGCAAAAAACAGCGTAGTATCCAGTGTTTTGCCATAAATCATCAGGCGAGCTTCGTTGATGATGATTTTCTGGTCGGGGTTGGTTTTTAACTTGGCCAGGGTGGGAAAGCGAAGCCTGGTTTTAACGCCTCCCATACCCTGTAGGTAAAGCATTTGGCTACCGAGTGTAGTGTCGCCTTCGATTACCTGCTGCCTGAACTCGGGCGAGGCATTGGCGTAGTTGTTGTGATTAAAATGGTTGTATCGTGCTTCGTCGCTGGTAATCAGAAACTCGTAGCGTAATGAGTCCTGCTCGTCGTTGCGGTAATAAATGGTAAGGCGCGACAGATTGCTTGGCAGGTCGAAGCCTAGGATTGCACCGCCCGAAGTGCGTGGCTCTGCAGTAACATAGAGTCCTCTGAAAAAATTCTGAAAACGGCTTACCGTAGAAAGGTTATTTTCGCCTGCATTCAGCAGCTTATTGCCCAGAGCTGGCGATACGTCGCTTAGCCTGATTCGGACAATTGGTGCGAGGGTATCGCCTTGCCACACTACGCGCGACTTGGGTCGTGGAGTAAAGTTAAAGTTGGCAAAATCAAAGTTGTTGAATTCCTTCAGCTGGTTAGAATAATAGGCCGAGTCGTAGTAAAGCCTTTCCATCACCTCATATACCCTGATGGTTTGGGTTGTGGTGGTATCGCCGTAATAACCCGCATAGGCCAGTTGGAGTACCAGCGAGTCGAGCTGCGGGTTGCTGCCAAAATTGTGACTGGCAGTCGAAAGGCTGATTTGTGTGAAAAAACTTGCTGTGGAAGTGCCGAACACAGGAT
>DAIOUP010000326.1:0-3165 GCA_036759465.1 Bacteroidales bacterium | reverse complement strand
CTCCAATCCCGCAACATATACCAAGGTATTCGACGAAATACGCAAGCTTTTCGGCGAGCTGCCCGAGTCGCGGATCAGAGGCTACAAGCCCGGAAGGTTTTCCTTCAACGTTTCGGGAGGTCGCTGTGAGACCTGCAAGGGCGCCGGTGTGCGCATCATCGAAATGAATTTCCTGCCCGACGTTGCCGTTCAGTGCGAGGACTGCGGCGGAAAGCGCTATAACCCCGAAACCCTCGAAGTACGCTACCGCGGTAAATCGATCAACGATGTGCTAAACCTAACCATCGATCAGGCAATCAGCTTCTTTGAGAATATTCCCTCCATTCAGCAAAAACTCCGTTCGCTTCAGGATGTTGGCCTGGGCTACCTCACGCTTGGTCAGCCCTCAACGACGATATCAGGGGGCGAGGCGCAGCGTGTCAAGCTGGCGTCCGAACTGGCTCGGCGCGATACAGGCAAAACTTTTTATATCCTCGATGAGCCCACTACAGGACTTCATTTCGAAGATGTGAACCAACTCATGCTGGTGCTGAACAAATTGGTTGACAGGGGAAACACCGTGCTGATCATCGAACATAATATGGAGGTGATAAAGATGGCTGACTATATTGTCGATCTCGGCCCTGATGGTGGACGAAACGGCGGGGCAATCGTGGCCACCGGAACCCCGGAAGACCTTGTTAAAAAGGGCGTTGGTTACACTGCCGCTTTTTTGGCCGAGGAGCTCAGGCTATCGCCTCAAGCATAAAAAAAAGCCCCGAACGGGCGTCCGGGAACTTTTTCTCTTAACCAACCAATATTCTGATGAAAAAAAACTACTCAATAAAAATCATCAATTACTGTGCCAAACATTACAAGCGGTTCATTTCTATTAACAACTTTTAAGTATTCGCGTGGTGTAATTACGTTTATCCGATCGTTGCCCAGATAAACGTTGAAGTCGCCTCAATTATTATCCTGCATCTGGTTTTCCACATTTACTGACTCCTGACTTAATTAGCGTCGAAGTGTCCGAATTTGCGACAGGGCTGTCCGATTTCCGACATTCCTTTCCAAATTGAGCAAAACAACTTTTTTCTACAGTTGTTATTGTTTAGAATTAGTCTAAATTAGCAGTCACAAACCAAATTTAAGACGTTTTTGTAATTAAATGAAAATCAATCTGTTAAAATTACAGAATACGATTGCATTGGCAATTTTTGTCCTTGCAGTGTATTCATCTTTCGCCCTGAAAGGGCAAGATAAGCTCGGCGTTTACGAGCAACTTGACCGTCACCTTGAGGATGGACTCACTTTTACGGACGAAAATTATCAGCAGATAGATCTCAAATCGGCCATCAATAAGCCAACTGTTCTGGCATTGGTTTACTACGAATGTCCGGGTATCTGCACCCCGCTGATGAACGGATTGGCCGATGTGATGAAAAAGTCGGACATGTTGGCCAACAAAGATTATCAGGTCTTTACGGTAAGTTTCAGCCACAAGGAAAAGGCTTTTCTGGCCATGAACAAGAAAAAGACCTATGTGAAGATCGTGGAAAAAGGCGATCTCGACAATGGCTGGAGGTTTTTTACCGGCGACAGTGTCAACATTCGTCGCTTGCTTGACAATGTAGGCTATCAGATCAAGCAGGAGGAAGGAGAGTACATTCACCCTGCCACCCTCATTGTGCTAAGTCCTGATGGCAAGATTACCCGTTATCTTCACGGATCATATTTTCTGCCTTTCGATTTTAAGATGGCCATTATTGAAGCTTCCAAGGGAAAATCGGGGCCAACAATCAACAAAGTGCTGAAGTTTTGCTTTAGCTACGATCCTGAAGGTCAACGTTATGTACTGAACATTACCTCCCTTTCGGGCAGCATAATTCTGCTTGCTGCACTTATTTTACTTGCATTCTTACTCATAAGTAATAGAAAACGTCAATCAAACAACATTTGATACCTATGGCAACTGCTACCGCACAGGTCAACTACCTCGAAGCCAAAAAGGGCATTATGTCCTGGCTTTTTTCCGTTGACCACAAGCGCATTGGCCTGATGTACCTTTATGCGCTCATTACCTTTTTTCTGGTTGGAGTTACGCTCGGCCTGCTCATGCGCTATGAGCTGCTGAATCCGGGTAAAGATCTTGTGGAAGCCAAGACCTACAATCAGATTTTCACCCTTCACGGGGTTATCATGATTTTCCTTTTCATCATCCCCAGTATTCCGGCCGTCTTTGGCAACTTTTTCCTGCCGATTATGCTTGGTACGGATGATGTATCTTTTCCGCGCCTTAACCTTCTCTCGTGGTGGGTTTATATTATTGGTGCCATTATGGCACTCTCCACCCTGGTTTTTGGCGACGGACCTGCCGATACGGGCTGGACATTTTATGCCCCTTACAGCGTCAAAACGGGCACAAACGTCACCATGTCGGTGCTTGCCGCCTTTGTGCTGGGCTTTTCCTCAATCCTGACGGGTCTTAATTTTATCGTTACGATTCACCGTCTTCGTGCTCCGGGGATGAGTTTTACCAGGATGCCCCTTTTTGCCTGGGCGCTGTATGCCACTTCGTGGATTCAGCTGCTGGCCACGCCCATCATTGGCATTACATTGCTGATGATTGTGGCCGAGCGTACCCTTGGTGTAGGTCTTTTTGATCCGTCCATCGGCGGCGACCCGATTCTTTATCAGCATCTGTTTTGGATCTACAGTCATCCAGCGGTTTACATAATGGCTTTGCCCGCTTTCGGGGTTATTTCCGAGCTGCTCCCAACCTTTAGCAGGCGCACTATTTTTGGTTACAAGGCCATCGCCTACAGCAGTCTTGCCATTGCTTTTGTGGGCTATTTTATATGGGGGCACCATATGTTTACCTCTGGCATGAGCGGCACTGCAAGGTTCATCTTCTCGATGCTCACCTTCCTTGTTGCTATCCCTACGGCAATTAAGGTATTCAACTGGGTGGCAACGCTTTATAAAGGCTCGATTGACGTTCAGACCCCGCTTTTATATGCACTTGCATTCATTTTCCAGTTCATGATTGGTGGTTTCACCGGTCTTATTCTGGGTGCATTGGCAACCGATATACACCTTCACGACACTTACTTCGTTGTGGGTCACTTCCACTATGTAATGTTTGGCGGTACCGGTTTTGCCTTTTTCGGAGCTTTACACTAT
>DAIOUP010000325.1:0-3166 GCA_036759465.1 Bacteroidales bacterium | reverse complement strand
ACATCCCATGGAACAATATGAAGAAGGCAGAGCGCTTTCCCAAAAAAGCCCCAAAAACGAAAGAATACAAAATCGAAAATCTTCTGCCTGCCGATCCGCGCATGCCCTACGACGTACGTCACGTGATAAGAGCAATAGCCGACAACTCGGAATTCCTTGAGGTTCAGGAGCTATTTGCCGCCAATATCGTTATAGGTTTTGGCCGTATCAATGGCGACACTGTTGGTTTTGTGGCCAATCAGCCACTGGTGCTGGCCGGTGTGCTCGATGTTGACTCATCGGACAAAGCCGCCCGCTTTATCCGTTTCTGCGATTCGTTTAATGTGCCGCTGGTCACCCTTGTTGACCTTCCAGGTTACCTTCCGGGCATCGATCAGGAACATGCCGGCGTTATCAGACACGGTGCTAAGGTACTTTATGCCTACTCGGAAGCAACAGTGCCAAAAATCACCGTCATCATGCGCAAGGCCTACGGCGGAGGATACATTGCCATGTGCTCGCACCACCTTAGGGCCGACTTTGTGTTTGCATGGCCAACGGCCGAAATTGCCGTGATGGGACCTGAAGGCGCCGCCAATATCATCTTCCGGAAAGAAATTATGTCGGCCGAAAATCCCGACGAAATGCGCCGTCAGAAGGTGGAAGAATACAAGACCAAATTTGCAAATCCTTATGTAGCAGCCGCTTACGGTTACATCGACGCCGTGATCGAACCTGGTGAAACCCGCAGGATGCTGATGCACTCGCTCGAAATTTCGAAAGATAAGATTGTGGAAGTACCTATGAAAAAGCATGGCATTCCGCCTTTCTGATATTTTTTATGTGTCTTAATCTGTGATGGTATTAATCACTCATTAATTTCGAACGTAAATCATGCCCAGCAAAAAAGATAAAGAAAAAGCCGGTAAACCCGTTGCGATGGACGAGCTAAGCATCGACAACTATGCCTATCAAACGCTTCATACAAAGAAATATGCTACCCGAAAGCCCTATGCGCCACCACCTGCAGGGCTAATGAGTGCGTTTATACCCGGCACCATAACCGATGTCTTTGTAAGCGAAGGCCAGCAAGTGAAGAAAGGCGACAAACTACTCATCCTTGAGGCCATGAAAATGCTGAACGAAATTATGGCTCCATTTGATGGTGAAATCAAGTCGATAATGGTTCAGAAGGGTGACAGGGTGACAAAAAATCAGCCGCTGCTTGAACTTGCCTGAAATCCCTCCTGCTGATTTTCGGAGGCAATAAAAGCAAGCACATCATCCATACCGCGCTTTTTTTCGGCCGATGTAATCATCATCAGCGGCAACTCCTCCCATGATTGAAGTAGTACCTTTCTGTAGTCAGCAATATTGCTTCGAAGCTGATTCTCGCTGACCTTATCGGCTTTGGTGAAAAGGATGACAAATGGAATGCCGTTTGCCCCCATCCAGTTAATTATTTCGAGGTCGTTTTGCTGAGCAGGTAAACGGCAATCGATCAGAATAAAAACATACCTGAGGTTTTCGCGCTTTTCGAGATATTGATGCATGAGCCTCCGCCATTTGAGGCGTTCGGTCTGCGATCGTTTGGCATATCCATATCCCGGCAAATCCACAAGATACCAGCTATTGTCGATAAGAAAGTGATTGATTGTGATTGTTTTACCGGGCTTTGAAGAGGTTTTTGCAAGTCCTTTAACGCCCGTGAGAGCATTGATAAGCGAGGACTTGCCCACATTGGAGCGGCCAACGAAGGCATATTCAGGCATATTGGTGCCTGGCAATTTGTCGAGACTGGCCACACTCGAAATAAAAACTGCGCTTTTGATGCTCATCGGAGATGAAAAGGAATATCGCCCTTAATGTAAGAATTGGTGTGCCGGTCTTTCTTTTCAGGAAAGATGTCGTTGATGGTTACCAGTATGCCGGTTTCTTCCACCTCACCGAATTCGGCATTGAGGGCAGTACCAAAAGTGCGCATGGTGGGCGAAAGGTTCATATAGGCATTCACTAAGGGCGGTATGTTTTCGCCCTGTTGCCTAACCATCTGAACAAGGGTTTTATAATCTTCGGCATAATTGCCGCCTTTAATCGTTTCCCGGAGTTTTGATTGGTCGGTTTTGTAAGGCAGCGGATGATGCGGATAAACAAGGTTGTCCCGATCCGGGAAATAGGTATGCATGAAATGGAGAATCAGATCGCGGGCAAAGGCTTCGAAGTGATCGTACATCGTCACTTTGCCAAAGAAATAGCGCATGTGTGGATAATCGATGATGAGTGCACCAAGGCCATCCCACAGATTATCAAGCGAATACATTCCCTTACGAAGATTCTTCGAAGGCTGATAGGCCGGCTGAACAAACGACCTGCCTAGCTCAATGGTGTAAGGCAGAAAATCGGTGATAAACTTTGAGCTGTAGTGGAAGAGATGCGCCGTGGGTGTGTGTATGTGGCTATCCTTGCCGGGCTTGAGCAGGCTGCAATCGAGAAAGCGATAGCCGCCGACAATCTCTTTATCCTCGGGGCTCCAGACGATAAGCTGTTTAAATCCGTCTTCCTGCAAGTCGAACTCATCGATATCGACAGCGCTGCCCGTGCCGCCGCCCGAATCGCGAAACGAAAGCTCGCGCAGCCTGCCAATTTCCTGCATTACGGCTGGAGCTTCGGAAGCATGAATAACGTACAGCTCGTTATTACCAAAATTGGTTTTCCGCATAAACCTTTCGCTGGTAAGTTCGTCCAGAAGGGCTTCTCGCGGAATAGCTTCAATAATGGGCTCGATATGCATATTGGTATTTTTAAATCATTGAAAAATAGTCCTTTCCGGCATCAAAATCGGCATCAGGATGTTGGGCAAGATAATAAACAAAACCACGTAGTTTCTCGGCCCATTGGTTTTCGTTAAACCTACGGTCGAAAAACTCCCATGGAATGGGCTTACCAAAAGTGATGCAAATCTCCTGATCCCGTTGCTTAAAGAACTCATCCACCAGATAAAGCATTTCAAGGTTTGCCTTTATCCCAAGTGTTTTACGAAGGTTGGCCAGACGGTAAAAGAAGTCGGAATTACGGCCGCTGATGTGCGTTGGGATTACATCTCGTTTGTAGCGCCTGGCTTTTGTGAGGAAGGTTTTTTTCCAGTCGAGGTCGCGGATGATGCCCTTGCGCTTGCGCGACACAAGTC
>DAIOUP010000324.1:0-3171 GCA_036759465.1 Bacteroidales bacterium | reverse complement strand
GTATCAGGCCCACCAGCTCAGAGCCCGTAACGCGCACGCCTCTGGCATCGGCCTTGCGGCAAACTTCGTCGAATGCCACATGCACCGGGGTGATACTGATGTTGGTCAGATTCATGGAAATCTGTGCTATGCCATATTCCTCGATAAACCAACCAATGGCTTTTACAGCCTTCAACGAGCCGGGAATATTGACAGGATTGCCATGCTCGTCCTTCACTATCTTTCCGGTAACAGGATCGCCTTCGCGCATTGGGCGGCCTTTTTCGCGCACGTCGTAGGCAATGGCATTGGCACGGCGGGTGCTGGTGGTGTTGAGGTTCACATTGAAAGCCACAAGGAAATCCCTTGCGCCAACCGCTGTGGCACCAGCGCGTTCGTTAAACTGAGCAGGACCAAAATCGGGCTTCCAGTTGGGGTCGGCCAGCCTGGCCGGGAGGCCTTCGTACTCCCCTGCCCTGCAATTGGCCAAATTGCGCCGCTCGGGCTTTAAGGCAGCATTTTCGTAGCAATAAACTGGTATGCCCAGTTCGCTACCGATACGCCAGGCCAGCTTGCGCGCCAGTTCGGCGGTTTCTTCCATGCTGATGTTCGCAACAGGAATTAACGGACATACATCCGTGGCGCCCATGCGGGGATGTTCTCCCCTGTGCTTGCGCATATCGATGAGCTCGGAGGCTTTCTTTACGGCTCTGAAGGCGGCCTCAAGCACTTCATCGGGCGTACCCACAAAGGTTACGACGGTGCGGTTGGTGGCCGCCCCTGGGTCAACATCGAGCAAACTCACGCCTTCGACAGCCTCAATTTGATCGGTTATTTGCTTGATAATGCCCATGTCGCGCCCCTCACTGAAATTGGGAACGCATTCGATTAGTTTTTTCATAAATCTTTATGTTATTGATTTGCTATACAATACGTTTGCCATTGAGGAAAACCATCCCGACCTTGTTGACGCCATAGTAATAGGGTAAATACTCAAGGCTGGGCATTGGACGGGTAATGTAAAAATTGGCAAGCTTTCCTCTTGTAATACTGCCTGCGATATGACTGAGGTCCATGGCGGCAGCACCATTAATGGTGGTGGCATTGATGGCCTCGTTGGGCAGCAACCTGAACTGAATGCAGGCCATGGAAAGGATCAGCTGCATATTGCCCGATGGGGAGCTGCCCGGATTGAAATCGCTGGCAAAAGCTACTGGAAGACCTGCATCAATCATTTTGCGGGCCGGTGCGAGCGGCATATTCAGGAAAAAGGCCGCGCCTGGAAGTATGGTGGGAATTGTGTCGGAGGATTTAAGCAGCTCGATTTCTTCCTCAAAAGTGAATTCCAGGTGGTCAACAGAAAGGGCGTTGTATTTCACGCCGACCTGTATGCCACCAGAGCGGGCCAGCTCATTGGCATGTATCTTTGGCCTGAGGCCGTATTTCATTCCGGCATTGAGGATTCGGTCGGTATCTTCTTCCGTAAAAAAGCCTTTGTCGCAGAAGACATCGATAAAATCGGCCAGTTCCTCGCCTGCCACCATGGGGATCATTTCGTTGATAATCAGATCAACATATTTTTCCTGCTGACCCTTGTACTCCAACGGTATGGCATGAGCGCCGAGAAAAGTGGATACAATCTGCAGCGGCGAACGCTTTTTCAGTTCACGAATCACTCTTAGCATTTTGAGCTCGTTTTCGGTATTTAAACCATAACCGCTTTTAATCTCTACAGCTCCTGTTCCATAGGCGGCTATCTCGGAAAGCCTTTCCATAGCATCTTCAAGTAGCTGCTCTTCGTTGGTTTCAGCCATTTTCCGGGCCGAGTTCAGTATTCCCCCTCCTCTTTTTGCGATTTCTTCGTAGCTCAGTCCCCTGATCTTGTCAACGTACTCGATTTCACGTGAGGCTGGATAAACCAGATGAGTGTGCGAATCGCAAAACGAAGGCAGCAGCCAACCTTGCCAGGCATCCACAATCTGTTGGGCGACAGCGGCATATTGCGCCATTTCAGGCTGCTCCATCGAACCAAAATCGGCAATGCGATCACCCTCGACCCAAAGAAAGGAGTTGTCGATGGTTTGCAGCTGTTGCATGGCAGCACCCTTGAGCAGCTGAACATCATCATCCAGCAGGCCGGCTATCTGCCGGATATTCTTGACAAGTAAGGACATGGCGTTTTGGTTTTGGAATGCGCCGGGCAAAGTTAGGAAAAAGGGTCTTTGGCGAATCAAACGATTGCGCTCCAGCGGGTATTTTCAGAACCCCCTTTCCTTGTATTCTTCTTTGGAAATGAGGTTGCCGTCCTCATCAAAGGTTTCCCATAATCCGGTTTTGAGTCCGAGCCGATAATTCCCGCGGATGTGCACCTGAGCGTTCGGATGATAAAAAATCACCGGGCCATCGGGCTGATCTTCGTTAAAACTCCCTTCGGCCATGCGCGTACCATCGGGGAAATATCTGACCCATGGACCGTGCTTTTTGCCATATTGCCAGGTAGTTAGCTCTGCAAGCTTTTCCGTGTTGGGGTAAAATGTCCTGCTGATTCCATGCTGTAAGTTAGCGGTAAACTCATCTTCACTCAACAGCTTTCCGTCGATATCGCTGTAAAAACGCCAGGTGCTGTCCTTTTGCTGATCAAAATACACGCCTTCGGCCACGAGTAAACCATTCTCGGAAAAAGCCTTGTGATAAGCCCTTAAGCCATTGTTTTCGAAGACATTGGTTGCACGCAGCTTTCCCGATTCGTAATAGTATTTAAACTCACCAACAGGACGTCCCTGCGAAAATTGTCCGCTGTAGCGCAGTTGGCCATTGGGGTAATGCGCTTCCCATGCACCCGTTTTTCTGCCCATCGCATCGGTCTGGTTAATGCCCAATCGATTTTGAGACTTCAAAATCAAAGGGTTAAGTATTTTCAGAACAAAAATGAGCGTGCCACTTTTCGACAGATTGACGGACATAATGAAATGCTTGAAGTTGTAAAAATACTGTGGTTGCAGTTTTTGCTGCTTGCCCGCAATATCAAACTCCCAATACCCGAAACGCCCGTGTGCTGTGGCTTTGTATTCTTCAATCTTATCTACCTGTACCAGCAGCCAATTTTGCAATCCGCGTCGGTCTATCTCGGGGTGTATGTTTACATTGCCTGTATTGCGATAATTGTTCTGATAGGCTAACTCTACCCAATGC
>DAIOUP010000323.1:0-3179 GCA_036759465.1 Bacteroidales bacterium | reverse complement strand
GTGCTAAACCTCTATCCCTTCGATTACGATACAGCGATTATGGTGGCCTGGTCGCACCTGAAATCAGGGCAGCTGCGCGAGGCGAAGGTGATGTTTCAGAAAGCCCTGCTCATCCGTCCCAATGATGCTGACGCATTGCAGGGTCTTGGTATGATCAAATAAAACCTGAATCATAGCGATTTGGAGTAAACACCGTCGGATTGGGCTTTGAAACCCATCCGGCGCAGGTAGCGCTCGTGTGTTGGCGCCATCGGGCAGGCCTGAATGGTTTTGATGCCGGCCCTTGTGAGTTGTTTGCCCAAATGGCCATACACAAACCTTCCGTTTTTAAGATCGCGGAAACGGGGGATGACATAGTCGATACTCACCTTCAATCCACCTTTGCCGTCCGGCGAACCAGCAAAAACTCCGGCCACCTCCATATTGCGCAGCACAAAAAACGTAAGGCTGTCGTTTACAGGATCGAAATGATAATCAGGGAAAAAACCTTGGATGTCCTGCCGGTGAAAGTCGAGAAAACGCTGAAGAAAACGACTGTCGGGCTGTATTTCAAGCACCTCGAAAACCTCTTTACGGCCAAAAATCTGGGCCAGATAGTAGAGGTCAACCAATACGATGAAACCATTCATCACGCCCACCGGATAAGCACCGATGATAAAACCGTAGGCCGAAAACAAGGCAGCACCAATCAGGTTGACTACCCTGAATTTGACCACTGAGCTCAGGGCCAGCGATACTGCCACAACTACTGAGGCGGCATAGCCCATCCATTCAAGCGCACTGATCGAAGTAATCCATTCCATAAACACAATCTTTGGGCCTGCAAAAGTAGGAAACACGCATTAAGGCTTAAGCTCAAAACCTAAAAGTCCGGCGAAGTGCAGAAAAACGGGATGATACGGCGCTTCAATATAAACAGGCTCACTTGTGCGCGGGTGGCGAAATTGAAGGCTTCGTGCATGCAACAGCATGATTTCGAGCTGAAAGTGCTGACGCAGCATGCGGTTTTGTTTGTTGCAGCCATGCTTTACATCGCCAATCACCGGGTGGAAGATGTGGGCAAAATGTCTTCTTATCTGGTGCATTCGGCCTGTAAAGGGTTTTATCTGTGCAAGTGAATAACGCGAGGTGGCAAAGCCGGCCGAGGGAAGGGGGATTTCGCTACGCTGCAGGCAAACAAACCGGGTGGAGGCCTCCAGGCTGCGCCCGCGCTCGTCTTTGAGCGGATAGTCGATCTCGCCCTCGTCGGGCAGCCAGCCCCGAACTATGGCATGATAGATTTTGCCTACTTCATGGTTCATAAAGGCTTGCTGAATCTGGCTATTCGCCTCATTTGTGGTAGTGAAAAGCAATACACCGGCCGTTTTGCGGTCGATTCGGTGGGCAGGGTATACACTTCTGCCGATCATGTTGCGCACCAGCTGCAGGGCGAATTCACCCGCATCGGCTGCGATTTTTGTTCGATGCACCAGCAGGCCGTGGGGCTTGTTTACAGCCACGAGATCTACGTCGCGATAAAGCAATTGCAAAGGAAAGTCCATCGGACCAAATTAAGGCAAAAGCCAAAAGAAAAACCGGATCGGGTGGGGAACCTTTGATCCGGTTTGAAGCGTGAATTGAAATGTATAACCAAAACCATTGCTAAAACATCACAACTCAACTAATTGTTCAAAGCGGTGAGCGAAACATCAACATTTATTTCAATTGTTTCGGCAATATTTTTTACCACAGCCTTTGGTATTTTAATGTCGTAGTCGGCGAGTTTTATGTAAAACATTGATTTACCGCTGATTACACCATCTTTGATTTCAAAGGTGCCTTTTTCGCTCACTTTGCGTGTAATGCCTTTGATGGTGAGGTCGCCGCTCACTTCCACCTGGTGGGTGCCGTTTCTGCTCCAGTCGATTTTGTCGGCATTAAGCACTTTGCCGCTGAAGGTGGCATTTGGAAATTTGCTCGACTCCACGTAGTTTTCGTTGAAGTGTTCCTGCATGAGGGCTTTTTCGAACTGGAAGCCTTTCATGAGCACGCGAAATACAAAGTCGCCGGTTTGTGTATCGAGGGCGCTGTTTACCTGTCGGTTTACGGCCTCAATATTTTCGGCCGGAGCTTCGGAATAAAAGCGGATGTAGCCGGTTTTGGTGGCAAAGCGCTGGGCGCTGAGCTGCACCGAAAGCAGCATAAGCAAGCCAATAACAATAGTTTTGTTCATGATTTTATGTTGTTTTATTGGTTGATAATTGAGCCGTGTTCGAGTACCACGTCGGTGTCGTTGTAGCCTGTAACGTATCCTTTCATGGTAATTTCTGAACCCGGGTTGAAGGCTTTAAGTTTTTCAGCATGTCCAGGAAGCATATTAATGCGCAGACCTTCGTCGCCAAACATGCCTTGTTCGATTGCGAATACTGCAATGGTGAGACCGCCGCTCTCGTCAATGCCTGTAAGCACGCCGCTCACCGCCACCATTTTGCCGTTGTACAAAGCCGTGGCAGAGGCATTATCACTTTTGTAGGCCTCAAATAGCGAAGCGGCGTCCAATCTGAAATCGGGCTTCAGCTTTTCGAAATCGGGATGCTTTTTGTTGTACACAAAAAAGTAAACATATACAGCGGCAATAGCACCAAGTATTACCACTGCAAGCAGGATTAATGATGTTTGTTTACTCATAGCTTTAGGATTGGGGCTGATTAACGCAGGAGCAATAAAGCAAATTGCTTTTCAGCTTGTTATGGGCAATACTTTAACTTTTCGTTAGCAAAATTGCTAAACAATAAACTGAAACCGGGCAAAAAAGTTCAATTAGCGAAGGGCTACTTCGAGGCGCACGGGATGGTGGTCGCTTGGTCCGAAGCCAAGATCGAAGGCTTTGACCGAATTAACGCTCACGTTGGGCGACACCACAAAGAAATCGATGGTAGTGGCGCGGGTTGAGCCTTTCAGATAAACTTCGTCGAGAAAGCGGTTAGAGGGGGTGCTGCTGTCGTAAACCAATTGCCATCCTTTGGGCAGCAATTCGGCGGGGATGCTAACCGGTACGGCTTCGAAACGGTGGCCGCCATAACCTCCTTCGGGACGGAAGGCAGGCGGGTTCATGTTCCAGTCGCCACCGGCAATCACATAGTTGCCCAGCTCAAACTCGCGCAGCATTTTGTTGCGGATCACCTCAAGCTCTTTGTCCA
>DAIOUP010000322.1:0-3180 GCA_036759465.1 Bacteroidales bacterium | reverse complement strand
CGGCGGGATATACTGCCAATTCGCCATGAATATTGCGCGAAACGATAGCAGCAATTTCAAGCGCGTCATCCACAAAATCCTCTACCAGCGATGGCGTGTCGAAGAGTTTTCCCAAATCGTTTTCCGATTTAACCACCAGTACGCCCTGGCCATCGTAGCCCGCTAAACGGGTTTTTTGTACAAAAGGAAGTCTAAGCCCGCCGTTCCGAATGGCTTCACGCACTTCATCCGCATTTTGAAACAAGCTGAAACTGGCAGTCGGAAGTTTGTTTTTGGCATAAAACTCCTTCTGGAGACCTTTGTCGCGAATGATGCGCAGGCAGCCGGGTTCCGGAAATACTGTAATGCCTTCCTTTTCAAGCTGTTCAACGGCTTCGATGTTCACACCTTCAATTTCGATGGTCAAAAGGTCAACCTGTCTGCCAAATTGCAGTACGGTCTCGTAATCGCGGAATGAGCCGTTGAAAAAACGCGTGCATAATTCTGCTGCCGACGCCTCAGGATCGGGATCGAGTACCCAGGTGGCAATATCCCAGGTGCTGGCCGCCTGACAAAGCATCTTGCCCAGCTGTCCGCCTCCAAGGATGCCGAGTTTAAAATCGGAACTGATGGCCTGTTTCATCCGCTTTTTGGGCTCAAAGATAAGAAACTGGGAGCTGGATGCTGGTTAGGGGTTTCGGGAATTGATGATTCAAGATTCAAAATAAGGGCGAATAAATACGTTTTGGCGATTAGCTACGATCCCTTACCTCCAAACGCTGACCGTTTATTTCAAACTTATTTCTTTTTCCTTGGCTCTTTTTCTTTGGCTCTTTGCTTCTAATCCTCGCCAACCGTCCGCCTTGGCATGGCTGCCTAGTCTTTGTCGGGAATCGTGAGGGTGAGCAATTGTGCGTTTACAGACGGAATGAGGTTAAGCTTGCGCTCCAGCTCATGAAGCTTTTCGGGCTCGCCCACGAGCTCAAGGAATATCAGGCCTGTCTGGGTGCAATTTTCCAGAACATCTTCGTGCAATCCAAGACGGGTCTTTATGAAACATCCCCATCCTGTGAGGATTTTCTGTACTTTTTCGGCGGCTTCGTTGCGCATGCCTACCAAAACGATCAAAACGTGTTTTGTCATGGCTGTTGTTGTTAATTAATTAACAAATATAAGATGGTTCGGGCAATTGGTGTATAGCTTATTGCAAACATCTATACACAATTGTTCTTCAGGCATGAGAGACTTGTGAGTTACTTAGGCTAAAACACAATGTCTGGAAAATCAATTATGCAGCTAAGGCATAATAATATACATCCCCCAGAGAGGCGGAAATGGTTGTTAACCTTATCAATAATAAGTCCCTAGTCCCTTCCCGTCCCTGATCCTTTTCATTTCCCGCAACTCGTAACCCTCAACCCATAACATTTTACTTGATGTTACATCACTGTATATCAGCCGAATATCGAAAGGCTGCTTTCCTTAGTCTGTCCATAATGGCAATGCCAATGCCCTTTTCGTTGACAGCCTGTGCCACGATGAAATCAATATCAGGCCTTTCCTCCATACGGTGGAGTGCCCCAAAAAGGTTGACGGCCACTTCGGTGAGCACTCCCTTTGCAGACAATACTTCAACATGCGCATAGCATTCGGCTTGGCTTCCGTCGGCCGAAAGAAAGGCTGCACGCGATGTGTCGGGAGGTAGAGGTTGCTGTCCCAGAATGTATAACGGTTTGGCCGGACTGTAGTGCGATGGCATTTGGCCGGGCGAGGCTGCCTCCAGCACGCTTTTTACTTTTCCGGACGAAGCAGGGAGGTGCTTCAACAGCATCTCGCGTGTTACTGCTCCAGGGCGAAGTATAACAAAGCCTGTTTCATCGAGGGTAATCACGGTCGACTCCACACCCACACGGCAGGGGCCACCGTCGAGGATGTGTCTGAGCGATGGAAAGGCTTTGCGCACATGCTCGGCGCGCGTGGGACTGAGCTGGCCAAACTTATTGGCACTGGGAGCGGCTATAGGGCAGCCGCTGGCTTCGATCAGGCGCATCGCTATATTGTTGGCTGGCATGCGCAAACCCACACTCTCGAGACCGGCAGTGACGATGTCAGGTACTTTTGGGTCTTTTTTTACAACGATCGTGAGCGGGCCGGGCCAAAAAGCGCTGGCAAGTTTCAAAATGCGTTCGTCAGGCTTGGCCGCGAGGGTCTCAATGGCTTTTATATCAGCAATATGCACGATGAGCGGATCGAAGGAGGGGCGCTCTTTCAATGCAAATACCTTGGCCACTGCCACAGGGTCGAGGGCATTGGCACCAAGCCCATAGACAGTTTCGGTGGGAAAGGCTACCAAGCCTCCGTTGCGAATCACCCCGGCGGCAGCTTCAATTTCTGAAATAAGTTTCATCTTGTGATGCACAAAGTGCAAAGATACGGAAGGACTGCAGGAGGGGCAAACAGGTTTTTTTACTTGAGCTACCCGAGCTACCAACTGAAGTGATAAAACAGCCGTTTTCTCACCTTCTCCCCAACATCCACCAGGTGTAGGTTGCGAAAATGATGAGCAGCAGGGCGGCTTCCCAGCGGTCGAGGCGTTTGCGGCCCGAGAGGAACATGGCCACAAAGAGCAGGGCGGTGCCGCTAATCAGGAGGTAGAGGTCGGTGTTGAGGGTGGGGTCGAAGCTCACCGGTTTGATGAGGGCGCTGGCAGCCAGGATGAAAAAGATGTTGAAGATATTCGAGCCAACGACATTGCCCACTGCGATGTCGTTGTTCTTTTTGATGGCTGCTACTATCGAGGTGGCCAGTTCGGGCAACGAGGTGCCGGCGGCCACGATGGTAAGGCCGATAGTCTTTTCGCTCATGCCAAGGTCAGTGGCTATGCTCACAGCGCTGTTTACGACTATGCGGCCCCCGGCTACCAGTCCGGCCAGTCCGGCCAGCACAAGACCAACGAGCACATAAACCGGTCGCTGTTTTTGTGGGGTGTGCAGAGAAACCTCACTGCCCAATTGCTTGTAAACATACCACATAAAAAATGCGAAAAAAAACAGCAATATTAGCCCGTCAACACGACCTAAGGTATTGGGACTACCCATGAGCAGGCTATCGTTCACCAAAAACCACAGAACAAGGGCGGCCAGAAATGACAGCGGTATTTCCCTCCAAACCGTTGAGGCGGCAACGCGCAGGGGGATGATC
>DAIOUP010000321.1:0-3181 GCA_036759465.1 Bacteroidales bacterium | reverse complement strand
TCTTAAATATTGTTAGGAAAGGTTAAGAAAACAAAAGTAATGTTTTTTGAATACGGCCGAAACTAACAAATTGCTGTGAAAATCAAGAGTCCCCCTGCTAATCAACTAAATATCAATAAACAAGCAGCGATTTCAGTAATTTTTCAACTTCTTCGGTTCCTGATTTCCCTTATTTTCTGGCATCAGAATCACTACCTTTGCGCAAATTTTTTTCATGCAATCATCTATCGTAATACTTGCTGGAGGAGGCCCGGCTCCGGGTATCAATACCGTAATTAGCACCGTGGCAAAAGTCTTTCTTAAAGGCGGTTTCCGCGTCATTGGTCTTAATGGCGGATACAAAAGCCTCTTTGCCGAAAAACCTGATATGATCGAATTCGATTTTGCCCTGGCCGACGATATCCAGAAAACAGGAGGATCGGCCATTCAGATGAGTCGATACAAGCCTAAGGACAGTGAGTTCAGCATAAGGTTCTTTGTGAATAATAATGTTAAACTGCTTGTAACCATTGGTGGCGACGACACCGCTTCTACAGCCAACCGGATTTCGCGCTTTCTGCACGAAAACAATGTTGATATCCAGAACATTCATGTTCCTAAAACCATCGACAATGACCTTCCGCTTCCTGAAGGTTCCCCAACTTTTGGCTACTACTCGGCCAAAGATGAGGGCGTGCGTATTGCCCAAACCGTTTACGAAGATGCCCGCACTAGCGGCAACTGGTTTGTGGTTTCGGCCATGGGACGCGAGGCCGGTCACCTGGCTTTTGGTATCGGCGCCGCCTGCCACTACCCGATGATCGTGATTCCGGAAATGTTTAACAAAACCGAAGTGACATTCGATCGCATCACACGACTGATCATTTCGGCAATAGTAAAAAGACGCATTCTTGGCATCGACTATGGTGTAGCCATCGTGAGCGAAGGTGTTTTCCACTTTATGACTGATCAGGAGATCGTATCTTCGGGCGTTAATTTCACTTTCGACGATCACGGCCATCCGGAACTGGGCAATGTGAGCAAGGCGCATATCTATAATATGTTGCTGCAGTTCAGGCTCAAAGAGCTTAAGCTGAATATTAAAAGCCGTCCGGTTGAAATCGGTTATGAGCTTCGTTGCGTTCAGCCCACCGCATTCGACCTCATGTATTGCGCTCTGCTTGGTTATGGAGTCAAAGAACTTTTCGACCGTGGCGTTACCGGAGCCATGGTAACTTCAAACCCCAAAGGAGAAGTGGCACCTTTGTATCTCAAAGATGTCGCCGACGAAAAAGGCAAGGTAAAGCCCAGGTTGGTGGATATGGACAGCGAGAAGGTTAAAATGGTATTCGACAACGGGCTACAATACCTCGGCCCGGAGGATTACGAAGCAGCCAAAGCCTGGCTTCCCAATCCCGAAGAATACGATTTTAAAAAGATTCTGAACTGGTAATCAATAGATTGGTTCAATTCACCAAAAATCCCGCAGCCTTGAGGCTTGCGGGATTTTTTTAGTGTGCATTCAGTCTTTTTCAAGTTCGCGAATCTTTTCCGCCAATATTGCAGCCATCTTTATATTGGATTCATGCGTCCATCCTGCAATATGTGGGCTTAGCACTACTTCGCTTCGTTCAGTAAGCCTCCGGAAATCATCCGGCCATTGCCCTGCTTTTAAACTTTCGAACGAACTTTCTTCAAATTCCAGCACATCGAGGCAGGCACCTTTTACAATTCCTTCGTCGAGCGCCCTAAGGAGTGATTCAGTTTGTAATACAGGTCCGCGAGAGGTGTTGATCAGATATACCGGTCTATTAAAACGCTTAAGAAAATTGTAATCAACAAGATATCTCGTCTCCGCAGTTAATGGAACATGAAGGCTAAGCACATCGGCCATATCGTGAATGGCATCAATCGACACCTCTTCAACAAATTCATTGGCAAAACCTGTCTTGTACTTATCATAGGCAAGAATTCGGGCGCCAAAACCCGAGAGTTTTTGTGCAAATGCCCCACCTGTATTACCAAAACCGATTATTCCAATGGTCTTTCCTCCAATTTCAATTCCGCGGTTTGCTTCACGCTTCCACAGGCCTTGCCGCACCTCTGCGTCGGCTCTTCCCAAATTCCTGAACAACAACAATAACATGCCAATGGCGTGTTCGGCCACAGCATCACGGTTTCCCTCGGGAGCATTTATGCAGACGATGCCTTTGGAGGCGGCATACTCACTGTCGATATTCTCCATGCCGGCCCCTACCCTGCCTATGAACCTGAGATTTACAGCAGCATCAAGAAGAGCATTATCCACCGGAAACCTGCTGCGTATAATCAATCCGGTAAAGTGCCCCAGCATCTGCATACACTCTCTGTACCCCTTCCCCTGCCCAAGATGTTGACATTCAAATCCCTGGGCTTCGAGCAAATCGGTCAGTGAAGGATGCGCCGTATCGGCAAAAAGAACTTTGGGTTTTTCCATTGCTCAGTCCACCTGCAGAAGGAGGTTCGATTCCTTTTTCAGCGCATTGCGCAACATGGGATTCACTTTCTGTGCCGCTTCCATAATCATTAATCCATCAGGGGGAAAAGGTACCGGTCCGCGTCGCATCATTTCGAGGCTTTGCTGACTGGCAGCGCGAAGGTCACCGTTAATAGTTCCAAAAGTATGCATGAAAGCCGACTCGGTTTCGAAGGGAATACTGCGAAGGGTTTTGTTTCCGGCTGTACGAACGACATCGAAAGCTCCGGAAATCCTGGCCCGTTTCTCCATCAGTGTCTGATTAACAAAGGCCTCCACAGTACGATAGCGGGGCACTTCGATCACCTTACCTGCCGAGTCGAGCACAATATTGCCGTTCTGATCGCGCTTGGGCTGGGTACCATCCTGTATCTCCTTCTTTTCTGTGGTCCGCGATTGGTTGACCATTTCCGGGCTCACAGCTATGGCGCGCACCGAGGCATACACCACATAATCGTAATTGACGCCCTGCTTTTCCTCAAAATTGTAGCTCAACCATGGCTGATCAAGGTTGGCAGCCGACATATTCATGATAGCCTCGGCAAACTCATCGGGCACCTGCACTCCCGAACGGTTTTCGAAAAGCACCAGCACCTGACTTGTTCCCTGTGCTTCAGCCCTTTGCAGCTGCCGACGCACCTCCGGGTCGTTCGGACTTAACCTCTGTAATTCAGTAAGGTGATCGTA
>DAIOUP010000320.1:0-3240 GCA_036759465.1 Bacteroidales bacterium | reverse complement strand
GATTTCCTCACTTATAGCATCGAGTACGGCAAAGTGAGTGTTAAGGTTTTTTGCCATCCTATGGCCCTGCACGGCCACATTACCGGCTGACAATGCCTGATTCATTTTTAATAAAAAGTCGTCGGCCATAAGGTTATCGGCGTCCAGGATACAAACGGCTTCGTACGCTGTGTCATCTAAATGCCGAAGGGCATAGTTTATTGCACGTGTTTTGGTGCTTATCTCGAAGTTTTTCGCAAAAAGCACAATAGGGTAAGTCTTAAGTTTTTCTATTGTATCAGGTCTAAAACCATCTGCAACAACTACGATATCGAAAAATTCTTTTGGATAATTATGTTCGAGTGCATCTTCGATCACCTGAAATATTACCTCATCTTCCTTGTAGCATGGAAAAATAAGGGCAAAACGTTTTGTTGATGTCGGGGAGGGCCATTTTGGGCGGCAAGGCTTGAGTGCCGCGACCGAAAAAACCAAAAGATATAATGCTGTTCCGCCCAAATAGACAAGTAAAACAGCTTCAATAAATTGAAGCAGACTTTGCATCACTGAGACGGGTTCGGTCATAATCTTGGATTTTCGTGTATTTCCGGATCGAATAAATGACTCAGGTTCCAGCCTATGGCCTTATAATAGGCAAAAAATAAGCTAAACTTTCCTTTAATCAGCCAGCTGAATGCATTTTTTGGAATTGCGAAAAAAAGTTGGTAAGCAAGACCAAGGTAGAAAGATTTTCCTTCTACGTTGCGGCGCATAAAAACAAGCCTGTTGCGGTTAAGGTAATAGATTTTCAGTGTACTGAGCTTACCGGTGGAAACAGATTCCTTATGTAAAACGAGCGAATTGTGAACATAAAAAATCTTGTATCCAGCCCTCTTAATACGCTCGCACCAGTCGGCTTCTTCATAGTAAAGAAAGAAGATATACGACATTAGACCAACTTCCTTGACCACTTTCATGGGCACAAGCATAGCCGCGCCGTGTGCGTAATAAGTCTCCCTGTCGGTGTCGTATTGGCCGGTATCAGCTTCGTTATGACCGATGGCAAAATTGCGCATCGTTTTGTAATTCATGGGAGTATAGCCCGCATATTGAATTTTTTTGGGCTCAAAAAAATACCTGATTTTCGGACTTACAGCACCTATTCCAGGATTGCGCTGAAGCTTACGGACCAGCGGTTCGAGAAATCCGGGAGGCACCTCGGTATCGTTATTTAAAAGCAGAACATATTCGCCTTTTGCCCGCATTAGCCCCAAATTGTTTCCTGCTGCAAAACCATAATTAATAGGATTGAGCACCAGAATTACATTGGGAAATCGTTGACGAATGGATTGGGGATTATCAGAGGAGGCGTTGTCGATGACAATCACCTCAATGTTGGGATAGGTAATGTTTTGCAGCGAAGTTAAAAGGGCGCAGGTAACTTCGGACTGGTTGTAGTTAACTGTAATGACTGAAACCAGGGGGTAGCTTTGTTGCCCGGAGTTCATAAGCTGCGCTTAATTCTTTTACTTCTTTCCAGGTGTGCCTTTTTTCTTTACGTTATGGTCAGTGTGCTCATGAGTGGTATGGATAAACTTTTTTGAAGCACCTTTAATTCTAAGCAAACTCTTGAGCATCAGCAAGAAACCTGAGGGAAGATAGAGCAAGGCGGTAAGTGTTTTTCCGGAATAGAATCTTGCAGGGGTATTGAACAGAAGAATAAGACTGCTAATGATGAAAATTGAAAGCCATTTGGGAAAATCAAGCGCAAGTTCATCGTACAGTTCTGGCCAGATCAGCTGGAGAAGCAGATAAAGTAAGGTAAAAAGGAAGCTCAGTCCAGTTAGCAGAATGCGCGGGGGCTGCATAAACTGCACAACCTTATCGAAATAATCAATATTGCCTTTTGTCAGGAGTTGCACTATCCCATCAACAAGATGAGTACGCACATATACAAACTGAGCGGCAAGCCAGCGGCGACGCTGGTTAACAAACACATCCGAACGTGAGGTTTTTTCGTCGTAAACGTGCGCATCGGGCAGGTACTCAATAGTTATTCTATCGCGCAAAAACTTAAGCTCCACTTCCTTGTCCTCACCCACAGAGTCAATAGTTGCCATGGTGGCTTTGTATAGCTTATAATCCATGCCCATGCCCGAACCAATCAAGGCTGAGGATAAACCAAGTGCACGATGGCCTTTTCGGAAAATGTTATTGTTAATTTCTTCGCTGATGGCATCGAGCACAGCATAAGGCGTGTTCAGGTTTTTGGCTGTGCGATGCCCTTGTACGGCAACAAAGCCCCTTTCGAATGCGGCGTTTATTTGTTGCAGCACGGAGTGATCCATGATGTTGTCAGCATCCAGAATAACAGCAATATCGTATTCATCCCCAATTACTTCCATGCACTTATTGAGAGCCTTGGATTTTTTGCTAACTTCGAATACGACCTCAACCACGCGAACAGGAATTGCCCTTAATGCGTCAAGGGTTTCCTGCTTAAAAGTATCGGCAATAACAATTACATCAAAACGATCAGCCGGATAGTCTTGTTCCAGAGCGTCTCGGGCAACGCCTATAATTACCTTGTCTTCCTTGTAACCAGGAATAAGCACTGCAATTTTCCGAAACTTACTGGCAGTAATGGATTTTGGTTTGCGATAAAAAATTGCTCCGATCCCGAAGATTGTAATGTAAACGGTAGCTAAAAGAAGATAAATGAAGATCAGATATTCGATTAAATGGATCAGGAATTGGACAATTGGCTCCATGTGGTTGTTTTATTTATCTGCAAGGGTTAACGAGGTTCCAGTACATGGCTTTAATAAAAGCCTTGGCAAGGTCGGCTCTGCCTTTGAGGATAAAACGCATTGTGTTGACCGTTAATACAACCGTGTAATGATATAGAAGACTAAACAGCTTCGAAATGCCAACAATATTCCTTCGCAAAAACAACACTCTGCCGCGGTGCAGATAGTAGATCTGAAAGGGACTTTCCCTTACAGTGGAGATAGACTCTTTATGCAAAACCAATGACCTCCCGTCGTAAAAGATCTTGTAGCCGGCTTTTTTTATTCGGGCTGCCCAGTCATGTTCCTCATAATAGAGAAAATAAATGTCGTCCATCGGTCCCACTTCATCCAATACCTTTCGGGGAACGAGCATAGCAGCGCCGAAAATGGAGGCCGTTTCACGGACGTCAAGATATTGGCCCACGTCTTTTTGACCAAATCCTATGGCAAAATTTCTAAGTGTGAATTT
>DAIOUP010000319.1:0-3254 GCA_036759465.1 Bacteroidales bacterium | reverse complement strand
TCATATGGGTTATTTTACTTTACTGATCTACGACGACGCTTGAAATATTTGAATATGAACCCTATTACCAAAACTATCAGCAAAAATGGCCAAAGTCCGGCCAGCCAAACCAGAAAGCCCAGAAAGGCATACCAGCCGTCCACAAACGATTTGCCGAGCTTCTGGCCAAAGGCATAGGCAGGGCTAAACGTCTGGAAAACTTCAAGATTGAGTGTACTCTGTGCCACCCGGTCGCTCAAATACTTCAGCCTGCCGGTCATGCTTTCGATTTCGGCCCTCACATTAGCCAGTTCGCGTTCGATGGAAAGCATCTCTTCCACTGTTTTAGCTTTGGCCAACAGTTCGCGGTAGCGCTGTTCAAGCTCACGTTTGGTGGTGAGTCGCGCTTCCACATCCACAAATTCCTCGCTCACATCGCGAAGCGTGATGTTTTTGTTGGCTACCCTGACAGCCTGAGCCTCGAGGAAAGATATAAGCAGGTCGAAGCGGTCGGCCGGAATGCGAACGGTCATGTTGCGGCTGCTACGGCTGCTTTCGCTATAGGCACTCTCGCTGCCAACAAAACCTTCCAACTCCTTGATTTTGGCCATGATGGCACCGCTTGCCTGATTGATATCGCGCACCTCGATCGAAAGGTAACCCTCTTTGATAATGCGCTGAGGCATTGACTCGCCATCATTGGCACGGGCTGATACTTCCAATTCCTGAGAATTGAGAGCGCTATAATAGCCGTCGCCCGCATTGCGGTTGCCGCAGGAAAGGAAAAAAACTGCAAGCAAGCCAAAGAGCATTGTTTGTCGAAATATTGACTTAAAAGATACCATTGGTTTTAATAATGTTGGTTGTGTTTGCTTTGATCATTGATCATCAAATTTAGCTCTTCCCTTTTTGAAAGCACCATGCTCCCGGGCCATCCGCCCATTTCAGGCGCTGATTGCTCAAAAACACCAGCCAACCTAATGTGTGCCATGCTTTTGTTTTCAATAATTGCCATTGCCGTTCGGCGAACATGAGCTGGCTTTGCATCAAGATTGAAAACTACAATATCGGGCTGCCATTCGCGGGCAATCTTATATGCCCTGCCGCCATCATTGGTTTCCACTTTTATCTCAGCAATGCTGTTTTCGGAAAGAAGTATTGCCAAATCGTCCTTACCAGAAAAATCGACCACTAAAACCCTCATTTCATTTGAAATTGAAAAGCAGAGGGAAAACAAACACTACCACAGCAGTCCATAAAGCGTAGATGGGCAGGAAAACCGCAATGCTGTTTTCGGCTTCAGCCAGCAGGGCTTTTTGACGGATAACCCTGAACAACCTTAACGCCAGCAAAATCAGGTTACTAAAAATGAGACCATTGCTCACAAGTACTGCCAGACGATTGGGCGTGATGCCCCACTCACCTATGCGATAGATTATAGCTGACAGGGCAATACCATTGACAATGAGTGTAAGCAAGGCCAGGATTAGCAGGCTGATGGCCTGACCATTTGAAGTACGGTTTTCTTCGCGTCCGGCCAAAGCAAAAAAGATGATCGCCATCACACCTAACAGTAAGACATTGAAAACCAACAGGAAATCACGATCCAGAAATGGACTCTTGCCCGAAAAAGGCACTACTGTGATATAAACAGCCAGCATGACCACAACGAGCGGCGTGAAAACCCTGGCCACCACCGGTGAAACCTTGTTTACCAGTTGTGGATTGTTCTGCACAAGCCAGGAACCAAAAAGCGGGATGGCCACGGCACCCCATACCGCGATTTTCTCCATGTAAAACTTCTCGATGTTCATTCCTGCAGCGTTAAACAAACCAATGGTCACACCTGAGAGGATACCACCGGCAAGCAGAAGGACGGCCATCATTACGGCTAGATCGCCATTGAAACGCAGCCATGACAGGCGCGAGCTTGACCGCCGGAATCCATCGGCCGCAAAGGTCATGCCGGTGATAAACCACAGGAAGAGCGCAAGATGCAAACAGGCCAGATACAGGGTTTGGCTGTCCTTACCTTCAGGAAGCAGATTGATATAAACTGCCGAAATTAGAAAAGCTCCCGCGAAGGCCCAAATCACCCAACGCTTTACTTCGCCTCTGAGCACAAACCAAATGCTTAGGAACGGCAAAACTGTAAAAGTTATATTTCGCGGGTAATAAAAATCTTCGCTCAGTCCCGAAAAAGCTGGTATTTTGGCTACTACCCAGGCCGCAATGCTCAGAGCCGCCAGCACAATCCAATCGGTCCATTGCCCGAAGCTTAGGCTGCTGTCCGATTTGGCCAGGCGAAAATACCATGCCTTCGCCAGCGGATACTCCTGTATCTCAGGATATAGAGCAATAAAAGTCCTTTCGAAAGCTTTCCTGTCGCTGCGGTAAAGCTTTTCGAGGGCTTCGGCATCGTTGAGGGCTGGTTGTATGGCTTCTTTCATGGGTTTTGGAGTTAAGATATCTTTAAGGAAAATTTGAATGATTCCCTGACTTTAGTTGCACCATTAACGAAAGCAAGTATCCCATTATTTTGACAGTCAAAAAATTAGACTCGAAAATAAAAGACTTAACCAGCTAATAAATTTTGCTACGTTTACCGACATTTTTTCTCTATTCACCGACCATTCTCCCCCAACTGCCGAAAAATGCTTGAGCCTGCTGGATTGCCGGACTATTTTTGCCTCGTAAACAGAAAATTACAAACCCTAAACACGAATACAATGGAAACCTTAAACAAACTCGACAGAAGAATGGTAGCAGGCTTGTTGCTGATCCTCGGAGGTGGGCTGCTACTTCTCGATACGATGGGACTCATTGACGTCAACCTTCGTCATTATATCATCAACTGGAAAACCCTGCTCATCTTTATCGGTCTGATCACCCTCACCGGCAAGGGCAACCAAACCACCGGCTGGGTGCTCATCGGTCTTGGCGTTATTTTCTGGCTGCCCGAGCTTTTCGATTACCGTGTGCGTTTGCGCGATATCATTTGGCCCTCGATTCTTATTGGCATTGGCCTGTTGATTCTCACCCGCAACGAGCGTAAACTGAGCCAAAAAGCCGAAGAAGCAGGCGAATATTTCCGCAACAACTTCCACTCAGGCGAAAGCAGTGAAGAATATTTCAACGAAACAGCAGTGTTCGGCGGAGGCGATATGCGCTTTGTTTCCGAAAACTTCCGTGGTGGAAAACTCACCAACATCTTCGGTGGTTCCGACGTTAATCTCACAAAAGCTGTTCCCTCTCCACAAGGATGTGTTATCGAC
>DAIOUP010000318.1:0-3255 GCA_036759465.1 Bacteroidales bacterium | reverse complement strand
TGCCCGCACCATTCACAGCTCAGGCGCCGACCTTCTCGAACTGATCAACGAAATCCTTGATTTGAGCAAGGTAGAAGCCGGACGAATCGACCTGTTTATCGAAAACCTCTTCATCGACGATGTGGTCGATTATATCCGGAAAACCTTTGGCCCCCTTGCCGAAAAGAAAGGACTGGAACTGTTCGTCAACAAAGCCAACAACCTGCCCACCCAAGTTCGCACCGACCCGCAACGCGTGATGCAGATTCTCAAAAATTTGTTTTCCAACGCCATAAAGTTTACACACAAGGGAAGTGTATCGCTCAATATTTACCGACCCGATGCCAGCCAGCTTCCTAAGAATACGCTCCTCGATCCGGCCTCGGCCATCGCATTTTCGGCAACAGATACCGGTATCGGAATTTCGCCCGACAAACTCGAGGTCATTTTCGAGGCCTTCAGGCAGGCCGATGGCACCACAAGCCGAAAATATGGAGGTACGGGTTTAGGTCTCAGTATTTCCCGGGCCTTTACCGAGTTGCTCGGCGGCGAGCTTGGCGTGGAAAGCTCAGAAGGTAAGGGCACCAGCTTCACGCTCTTTTTACCAACAGAATTTCAGCAATCGGAAATCAAACGGGAAGAGCGTTCGAAACCAACAGGCAACACAACTGCACTTTCAGCAGGCCCGGCAAAAGCTCCCACGATCACAGCCTCAGGTCCGGTAAGCCAGACCAGCGACGGCCTCTATCGCACTGATGCCATAGATGAGGCCACCGACGATCGAAACAACATTTCGGAAGGCGACCGGGCGCTACTGATAATAGAAGACGACCCCAGATTTGCTTCGCTCTTGAGCGACCTGGCACACGAGCATCATTTTAAGACGCTCATAGCCAGCGACGGAGAATCGGGATTGCATTTTGCCGACTATTTTAAGCCTTCAGCCATCATACTCGATGTTGGATTGCCCGGCATTGATGGCTATGAGGTGATTGACAGGCTAAAAAAGAATCCCCGCACCCGACATATTCCGGTGCATTTCATCTCCGCATCCGACAAAAGCCTCGAGGCATTGCGCAAAGGTGCCATCGGTTATTTGCAGAAACCCGTTGACCATGCCTCGCTCGAAATGGCCTTCAGCCGCATCGAAAGCATCGTTTCGGGTCAGAACAGAAGACTGCTTGTGGTTGAAGACGACGAAATCACCCGCAAGAGTATCCAAGGCCTCATGGCTGCCGAAGATGTTACTATTGAGGCCGTTGAGTCGGGCGAGGCTGCATTGGAATTGCTCGAAAAGCAGGAATTCGACTGCCTTATTCTCGATTTGGGACTCGCAGGTATGAGTGGCTTTGAGCTGCTTGAACATATAAAGAAAGACTCAAGAATCTGTCAGATGCCCGTGGTGGTTTATACCAGCAAGGATCTGGACAAGGACGAAGACCTGATGCTCCAGCGCTATGCCGACAGCATCATCCTCAAAGGCGCCCGATCGTTCGAGAGGCTGCTTGCCGAAACCACCTTGTTCCTCCATCAGGTGCAGGAAAAGCTGCCGGAGAAAAAACAGGAGATACTCCGCAAAATTCATGAGCGAGAAGATGTATTAAGCGGCAAAACGGTGCTCATCGTCGACGACGATATGCGTAACGTATTTGCGCTCACCAGCCTGCTCGACAATCATGGACTGCGCACCATCATAGCGAAAAACGGCCGCGAAGGGCTAGAAAAGCTGAAAGCAAATCCGGGTATCGATCTGGTGCTCATGGATATCATGATGCCCGAAATGGACGGCTATGAAGCCATGCGTCAGATTAGAAAAGATGTCCGCTACCAGCGTCTGCCTATTATTGCCCTCACCGCCAAAGCCATGAAAGACGACCGTGAGAAAGTGATGGCCGCCGGGGCTAACGAATACCTCACCAAGCCTTTCGACACCGAGAAACTCTTATCACTCCTCAGGGTGTGGCTCTATAAATGATGAGCTGCCAGGCCTGATACCTTTTTCCAGAATGAACATGCAAAGTAAAAATGAAGGAAGCAGAGAGCTCCAGAAACAGGACCTTGAAATCAGGCTATTGCTTGAAGCTATTCAACAAATTTATGGTTACGATTTCAGAGGTTACAACCAGGCTCATGTTCGGCGCCGAATCCTTCACCGTGTGCAGAGTTTAGGGCTTAGAAGTATTTCAGAACTGCAGCACAAGCTTTTGCACGAGGAGCACTTTATCGAGATACTGCTTCGCGACCTATCAATCAATGTAACTGAAATGTTTCGCGACCCGGGCTTCTACCGCAGTATGCGTTCGGAGGTGATACCTGTGCTCAAGACCTATCCGTTTATAAAGGTATGGCATGCGGGATGTTCAACCGGCGAAGAGGTTTACAGTTTTGCCATATTATTAAAGGAGGAAGGATTGCTCGACAGGGCGCAGATTTATGCCACCGACTTCAATCCCATTGTACTCGAATCGGCCCGAAAAGGCATCTATCCCGTAAGCCGGATCAAAGAATACACACAGAATTATCAGGCTTCCGGGGGTTTGCAATCTTTCTCTGATTTTTATATCGCCCGTTACGACTCGGTGATTATGGAACATAACCTACGGAAAAATGTCGTGTTTGCCGAGCACAACCTCGTCACGGATAATGTTTTCGCAGAAGTGCATGTTATCATTTGTCGCAATGTGTTGATCTACTTCAACAAAGACCTTCAAAACAGGGTTTTAAAGTTGTTTACAGATAGCCTAGTCAAGGGTGGATTTCTTGGACTTGGTTCGAAGGAAAATATCATGTTTACCGAGGTTGCCGACACCTTCACGGTTGTGGATGCCTCCGAAAAAATCTACAAGAAAAAAATAGTGCTTGGGATTTAGCATGGCCGACAAAGCAAAGATGAATTACCGGGCGGTGGTGATCGGCACCTCAGCAGGTGGACTGAAGGCACTAAAACAGCTGGTGGAAGGACTCGATCCTGTGTTTCAGCTGCCGCTGCTTATTGTTCAGCACCTTAGTCCACAATCCGACAGTTTTTTGCCTAAATACCTCAGCCAATTCACTCACCTTAAGGTAAAAGAAGCCGACCCTCACGAGCCCATCATGCCGGGCTGCGCCTACACCGCACCGCCAAATTATCATATGCACGTTGAAAAAAACGGAACGATACTGTTGAGTGTGGATGAAAAAGTAAATTTCGCAAGGCCTTCCATCGACGTATTGTTCGAAAGTGCAGCCTGGGTTTATCAGCAACACCTCATCGGCATTTTAATGACCGGGGCAAAC
>DAIOUP010000317.1:0-3266 GCA_036759465.1 Bacteroidales bacterium | reverse complement strand
GCCTTGCTGATCGTTGTTGCTGGATTTCTTCCTATATGGATAATGCGTAAGAACAAGATGATCTGATCATTATGCTTCAAGTTTCAAATATTGGCCTCCGTCTTGGTGGTCGGGAAATACTCCATGATCTGAGCCTTAGTTTGAAAAATGGCGGCACATTAGCCTTGGTTGGCGAAAGCGGTTGTGGAAAAACAAGTCTGCTCCGCGTCATAGCCGGCCTCGAACATCCGTTTACAGGGAGCATTGTTGTCAACAGTCGTCAGCTCAATGCAGCCGGGCTGTGTGTTGAACCGGCAAGCAGGGGAGTGGGACTTGTTTTTCAGGACATTGCACTCTTCCCGCACATCAATGTCCGTCGCAACATCCTCTTTGGATTGAACCGTCTTAGCTCAGAAGAGCAAAACGACAGGCTCAGTGCAATGCTCTCACTTTTCCAGCTCGAAGGCCTTGACGATCGTTATCCGCATCAGCTCTCGGGTGGCCAGCAACAGCGTGTGGCCATGGCCCGTGCATTGGCGCCGAAGCCTGATTTACTCTTGCTCGATGAGCCTTTCAGCGGCTATGATGTGCTATTGCGCGACAGCGTAAGACGCGAGCTCCGCGATTTGCTCGACAAGGCCGGCATCACCACCGTTCTGGTTACCCATGATCTGCAGGACGCTTTGGTAATGGCTGACGAAATATGTATCATGCAAAATGGCAAAGTGCTTCAGCAGGGTACAGTTATGCAACTTGCACAACATCCGGTGAATGACTATGTGGCCCGTTTTATGGGTGGGGCCAACAGTCTTAAAGTGAAGTATGTTGATGGCCAATGGATTTCAGATTTCGGTCCGTTTCCCGCGCTTAGCTTAAAAATGGCGAAGGAAGCCCTGCTGGTTTTCCCGCCTGATGCTCTGCGTTTGGCGGTTGCCGACGAACCTGATGCATTCAAAGTTCGGATAAAGCGTTTGATGCCTGATCAGCATGGATATCTGATCTGGTGTATGCCTGAAACGGGGTCGGAATCAACAATCTCAGCAAAACTACCCGAAGCACCTTCAGGTTCAATTCAACTTTCGTTGCTTTACGACAAAGTGCACGTGTTCCCGCTTTAGAAGTTCAGCTTCATGCCTGCAGTGAGCTGTGCGCCCTGCACTGAATAGCCGTCAAAACGGAAGTAACGCTGATTCAGCAGGTTGGAAGCGGTGGCATAAAACCAAAGCTGCTGGTTGTGGCGATATTCTGCACCCAACTGAATATCAGTGATATCTTTCAGTTTTTGTGCTTTGCCGTCAGCCGAGGGTGCATAGCGACCACTCAACAGCAAAACGCCTGTATTTAAGCGAAGTTTGTCGTTCAAATCATACCATCCGTTAAGTCTGGCCTCAACTTTAGGCATGTGCCATGGCTGAGCAAGACCAGTCATCTCGTAATTGTCGATGTGAACAATCAGTTCGGCCCGTGCCTTGTTACCCGGATCGAAGCGGATCTCCGCTGTGAAACGATTGCGGCTTATGTCGTCCAAAAACGTATTGTACAAATGGTTGTACACAGATAAGGTATCTTTGACAAAAAAGCCCATCTGTTCGGCAGTCATGTATTCATATGCAAAACGCAGCTCAAGTCCTTTCATGGGGTTTCCCTTGATACCGGCCTGAAAAACGCCTGGTACAACTGTGATATAAGAACTGTCGTTGCTTCTCAGGTAAGGGTTTTTGGCCAGCAAACTGCGTCGGGTGTGATGCTCCAGCCTGCCCCCAAATGAGGCAAATATGCTCATGCGATCCTGAAAAATAAAAAGATTGCCGCTCAATTCGGGAAGCAGATGGAAATAAGACTTTTCGGCCTGAGCTGAACTCAATCCCAGACCAGCTTCCAGACTGTAGAAACTTCCTTTCAATCCTGCCGCAGGTCGTGCATAAATGAACAGTGTCGATTTCTCCATGATGCTGTCCCCTTCGGCGGTGTAGGCAAGTTGGGCATCGATCAGGGCATATTGCATGCCGTCGATGGAAAAAAGTTCCATGTTCTTTCTGGCGCCACCTTTGACGGCAAAGGAGTGTTCGAAAGTCCGGTAACGATCGTTGAAGAAGTTAAGATTAAGACCAAGGTAATGGTTGACCGATTCAGGGTCGCGGAATTTGGTCTTCCATAGGGCGTCGGCCGAAAAAATATTGAATTGCTGAAGAATCGACTTACCGTTGCCATCGAAGGCCGGATAATCCGAAGGCCTAAATCCGTACCAGTGAAAGCGGTCGAAACCATAGCTAAGCCCGGCCTGAATGGTTTGCTCACCAATGTTGATATCCGTTGAAATACAGGCTTTGTTGTTCATCCAGTCCGAAGGTGCATAATCGCGCACATTGGTCCACGAAGAGCGGTGCAAGGCCTGAACATTTAGCCCAACCGATTTCGATAGTTCGGAGTGATGAAAAAAATCGAAAACAGGACTCAGGTTGGTTCCTATGCCCAGATTCAGGTGATTTCGGTAAACGTTTTTCGATTCATTCAATTCCGTCTGAACCGGACTGATGGGTTCAGGATCAATTTTAAGGTCAACCGAGGTTTCCACCTTGCTGAGTTGCTGGCTGCCGGCGGGCATTGGATTGCCGGTGGTCTCGGGCAGCAGGATCATTTTCGTTGCTTCTTTGAGGCTAGGCTGAAAAGTGCCAATAATGGTTACCTGCTCTCTGGTGTTTTGTGCTTCGGCAGGCCTGTAATGCATGAGTAAGAGCCCCAGAAGCACCAGCCCGGCTGTTTTTGCAATAGCCCGGCGCCGTTGATATTGTTGTCCGTTTTCTGGTTTCATTTCAATATATTGAGTTTGCGGCGGGCTTCCTGACGCAGCTCTTCGCCCGGATAATTATCGATGATACTTTGCAATGTAGCTTTGGCCTGAAAAATGTTGTTGTTTTTCACGTATATGTCGGCCAGCAGGATGAACCCTTTTGCTACCCAGTAATCGTGGCGTTTGTGCTTTTCAGCCAGCTCAAAGATGGTTTTCTCGGCATCTGGAAGCTGGTTGTTGTCGAACTGAATTTTTGCAATCAGGTAGCAGGCTTCAGCTGCCATAGCGCCTTGTCCGCTCCTATTCACCTTGTTAAGCTCTTCGAGGGCATTGCGGCTTTGGCCAAGTTCAAGATACGATTTGCCACTGATGAAGCTGGCCTGCATTCGCTGCTCCGGTTTTACATTGTCGGCCATACTCAGCAATCCTGCTGCCTTGATGGCTTCGGAATATTTACCCTCAAAATAATGGCTTTTCATTTTGCCTTCTAGGGCTT
>DAIOUP010000316.1:0-3290 GCA_036759465.1 Bacteroidales bacterium | reverse complement strand
GTCTTTCCCGAAAACATCGAACCACAAATCACCTCAATCCAGCCTGCCCTTTGCGTGCCGCGATTTTCTTTTTCCAAAAACATGCCCTAAACTTCGCTAAGTGTTTCTAATTTTACGTTTCCGCAAAAGTAGTCAAACGCATTCACGGATTTTGATTTAAAAACACATGACATCCATCAAAAACATTGGTCAACTGGGTCAGGCAGCACGCATTGCCCGCAAACTGGCCGATATGGCCGAAGCCCTTGCTTCGTCGGTTCATCCGTTGCACAAGGCCGATACCGAACTACTGCGCATCAATGCTTTGCAGCTGTATGAAGAAGTTCTGCTGCTAAAGGCCGAAACAGGTGATGACCAAATTGCCCAGGCGGTGGAGCCCCGACAAGCCGAGGCCGCTCATGAGGAGGTCAAGGTGGTTTTGCCAGAAGAAACAGCGCACCTGGCAGTACAAAAACCGGTGTATATCGAAACGCCGGTAGAGCCGCATAACGAGGTGGAGACCTTTGAAGCCCCTCCTGCCCCATCAATAATTCCAGAAACCCCAAAGACGGCAGCAGCTCCGGAAATTTCAAGACAGGAAATTCCTGCAAGAGAGAAAAGACCGCCGCTTAACACATTTCCAGACCTGTTTTCGGACAGCCCCGTGCATCTTGCCGACAAACTGGCCGCACAACCCGACAACAGCCTGGCTGCACGTTTGGGCAAAAGCCCGATCAACGACCTGCGCAAAGCCATTGGTATTAACGATAAATTTCTGTTTATCAACGAACTGTTCGAAGGTAACCTTCAGCAGTATAACCATGCCATCGACGAGCTCGACGGCTTCAGGAGCTACAACGGAGCAAAAACCTACCTGATAGAGCTAAGCGTATTGCATGGCTGGGACACCGATTCGTCCGCGGTGCACAAGCTCCATGAACTCATTGACCGGAAATTCGAACACGTATGAAAATCACAACCTATAGGTCTTTGGTCCTCTCCATACTCCTATTGATTGTTTATCAAAGCAATGCTCAGGACCGCGCTTATGTGCACAGGGTTGTTAGCGAACTGGCTTCGCCGGCAATGCACGGCCGGGGCTACTACAAGGAAGGCGACCATAAGGCTGCGGCTTACATTGCAGGTGAATTAAAAAAGGCAGATATTAACCCCTTGTGGGACAACTACAGTCAAAGCTATTCTTTCAGCATCAACACCTTCCCCGGTAAGGTGATACTTAGGGCAGGTGGGCGAAAACTCAAGCCTGGTCGCGACTTTGTGATAAACCCGGCCAACGGAAGTGTCGATGCGCGTTATCAATTAAGGTGGTTGCCCGATACGCTAACGAAAAGCCATTCGGTGTATGCAATTGTGGATACCAGCCAGCTTGAGGGCATCATGCCCGTTTTGCCCAAAAAACTGGGCGAAACATACCGCTCCGGCCTGAAGGGCGTGCCTGCCCTGATGCAAATTGACGATAACATCTGGTGGCATGTTTCGCGAAGGCAATGGCCGTCAGGAAAGGTTGCCGTGAAAGTGCATCCCGATGCCATAAAACCCGGCACTACGTCAGTGAGGGTCAAAGCCAAAGCGCAATTGCTCGAAAACCGTCCGGCCATTAACGTGGGCGGAATGGTTCGCGGGCATATTCAGCCTGATAGTTTTGTGGTTTTTGTGGCCCATTACGACCATCTTGGCCGTATGGGCAACGAAGCCATTTTTCCCGGTGCCAGCGACAATGCCAGCGGTACGGCCGCAGTGCTCGATCTGGCAAGATACTATGCTGCCAATCCCGAAAAAGCCTATTACAGCATGATTTTTCTACTGGTATCGGGCGAGGAGGCAGGGCTGCTCGGTTCGCGCCACTTTGTTGAAAATCCGCCTTTCGACCTCACAAAAACGCGTTTTGTGATAAATTTCGATATGGTTGGAACTGGTAGTCAGGGTCTCAATGTATTCAATGCCAACGCCAACCCGCTAGCTTTCGGTCAACTGAAAAAACTCAACGGGCAATATGAATGGTTTGGCGAACTGCGCGAACGGGGCGCTTCGTGCAACAGCGACCACTGTCCATTTCACCAGAAAGGTATTCCTGCATTTTTTCTGCTTACGTTTGGACCTGAAAACAGACACTACCATAACATTTACGACAGGGCCGAAATGCTCCCCTTTACGCGCTACGAGCAGCTCTTCGAACTGGTAACTACCTTTATCGATAACCTTCCACAGCTTCCGTGGCAAACACCGATTGCCGAATGATTGAGCTGCTCATGCTTCTTTTTGCCATTGTGGTGGTTGTGCTGTTCACCTGGCTTTCGTTTTACACCTCCGTCAACAGTGGCGCCGACCGGTTTGAACAATGGCTGCGCAGGATGACAGGAAAAAAATAGCACCCATTATGTCGAAGCTGTACCTTATTCCCACCCCTATCGGAAATCTCGAGGACATCACCCTGCGGGCTTTGCGCATTTTGCGCGATGAGGTGCAGCTGGTGCTGGCCGAAGACACCCGCAAAACAGGGATGTTGCTCAAGCATTACGGCATTTCGAAACCTATGGCCTCCTATCATCAGCACAACGAACATCGTGTTTTGGAGCAATTCGTAAACCGAATGCTGGCCGGCGAAACCATGGGGCTGATCACCGATGCCGGCACGCCTGGCATCTCCGACCCGGGGTTTTTGCTGGTGCGCGAATGCATCAAGGCACAGCTGCCCGTGGAATGTTTGCCCGGCCCCACGGCTTTCGTTCCGGCTCTTGTTAACTCGGGACTTCCGGCCGATCGTTTTGTATTTTTGGGCTTCCTTCCCCACAAAAAGGGTCGCCTCAAGCGTATTGCCTCACTTGCTGAATCGCCCTTTACGACAGTACTGTACGAGTCGCCGCATCGTTTGCTGAAAACCCTTACCCAACTGGCCGAAGTGCTTGGCGGAGGACGGCAGGCTGCCGTAGCTCGCGAGTTGAGCAAACTGCACGAGGAAACCCGGCGAGGCACCCTGGACGAACTGATCGGACACTATAACAACATAACCATAAAGGGCGAAATAGTGATCGTTATTGGCGCAGCCCAAACCGAACCGGCTGCAGATGAGGAAGAAACAATATATAGCGAAAGCTGAATATCAAACGATTTCGCTTATGAACTGTAAAGTCATTGCCGGAGAAGATGTTGTATATTTGGAAGTAAATAGCTTATTTTTGCAGCCAGTTTTAAACCTAAAACTTTGAAAATTATGTCAGAAGTAAGAGAAAAAGTTGTTGCCATCATCGTTGACAAGCTTGGCGTTGAGCCTTCGGAGATTACCAACGAAG
>DAIOUP010000315.1:0-3299 GCA_036759465.1 Bacteroidales bacterium | reverse complement strand
TGCTCGAAAAGACCGGAAAGGACGTAACTGCAGGCGTTATTCCTGATGAAGTCGAGCTGAAAATGCTTCAAAAACTCGTCAAACAGCGTCGCGAAGCAGCTGCTATCTACGCTCAGCAAAACCGACCCGATCTGGCCGAAGAAGAAACTTATCAGGCCACAATTATCGAAGCATATTTGCCAGCAAAGCTCTTGGAAGAAGAGCTTCGGAAAATGATCGCCGAGGCTATAAAAACCACTGGGGCATCGGGTATCAAGGAGATAGGCAAGGTGATGGGACTGGTGAGCAAGCAGGTAGCCGGACGCGCCGACAACAGCCTGATTGCAACCCTTGTAAAAGAAATGCTGTCTTAAGCTGACCAATAATTATCTGGTCATGAATATCCCGGGGGTGGATATTCCTAATCGCCGGAACGTAAATGTTCCGGCATTTTTTTGCAAGTAATCTTTGCAGCTGCTGCCGGGATCAAATGAATAAGCCCGGCTTTTAACCGGGCTTATGCTGTTATTTTACAGGCTTTTAAGCGCCAAGTATAACGCGTTTAAAAGCAACTACGGTAAGGTCCTTATCAGTCTCAACAAGGTACTGACGAACGGTTTTCTTATTGTCGCGAATGAATTCCTGATTCAACAGGGTGCTTTCGCGATAGAACTTACCCAGCTTACCCTGAGCGATTTTTTCAAGCATACCTTCTGGCTTGCCTTCGTTGCGGGCTTGTTCCATGCCAATTTCGATTTCGCGCCTGATGATGTCTTCCGGCACATCGGCCTGATCAATGGCTACAGGGTCCATGGCAGCAATCTGCATGGCAATTTCACGTCCAATCTGGTCCAAACCATCAACCTTCTTGTTGAAGCCTACGATAGTAGCCAGACGGTTTCCGGGGTGAATGTAGGCGGATGTAAATGCTGCCTCGATCTTGTGGAAGGCTCCCATATCGATCTTTTCACCGATTATACCGGTCTGATCGGTAAGGGTGTCGGCAACAGTGCGTCCGTTTAGCTCCAGTTGCTTAACTGCTTCTGCGTCCTGGCTTTTATTAGCGATGGCCAGATCAAGAATGTTGTGGGCATACTTGATAAAGTCTTGATTCTTGGCAACAAAATCCGTTTCGCAGTTTACCATAACAAGGCCGGCATAGCTATGATCGTCGGAGGTTTTTGATACGACCACGCCTTCGTTGGCTTCCCTGTCGGCACGTTTGGCGGCAACTTTTTGGCCCTTTTTGCGGAGAATGTCGATAGCTTGCTCCATATCGCCATTGCTTTCCACGAGGGCATTTTTGCAGTCCATCATGCCGGCGCCGGTAATCTTGCGCAGTTCATTTACTTGTGCAGCAGTAATGCTCATTGTATTATGTATTTAAATTACTTCTTTGCAACGGGGCGACGCGGGCGTCTTGGCTTGTCGCTCTTGGCTTCGCCACCTTCTTTTGCTTCTTCTTCTTCGGCTTCCAGACGACGAGCTGCTGCCTCTTCGGCATCCTCCTCGTCCATATGGTCTTCGGCGCTTTTGTCCTTGTTCAGCTTGCGCTCGTTGAGTCCTTCCTCAATCGCCTGAACCATAGTTTTTACGATGATTGCAATTGACTTGGTGGCATCGTCATTACCCGGGATGGGGAAGTCGATAAGATTAGGGTTGCAGTTGGTATCAACAATTGCGAATGTGGGAATGCCCAAACGACGGGCTTCGGCCACAGCGATGTGTTCCTTGAGGATATCGATAACAAAAAGGGCCGAAGGAAGACGGCTCATGTCGGCGATGGAACCAAGGTTTTTCTCAAGTTTGGCGCGCTCACGCTCGAGCTGAAGACGCTCGCGCTTGGAAAGGTTTTGATACGAATCGCTGGCCATCAGTTTGTCGATGTTGGCCATCTTGCGCACTGCCTTGCGGATGGTTGCAAAATTGGTGAGCATACCGCCGGGCCAACGCTCGGTTACGAAAGGCATACCAATTTTGTTTACCTCGTCGGAAACGATGGCCTTAGCCTGTTTCTTGGTGGCTACGAAGAGGATTTTTTTACCTGAACGGGCAAGCTGACGAAGTGCATTGGCAGCTTCCTCAATCTTAGCCTGGGTTTTGTAAAGGTCGATGATGTGGATTCCGTTGCGCTCCATGAAGATGTAAGGAGCCATGTTGGGATTCCATTTGCGGCGCAGGTGACCAAAGTGTACACCTGCATCCAGTAATTCGTCGAAAGATACTCTTGACATAATTTGTTTGTTGATGTTTACATTCACTAAAAACAATTGGTGAGTAGATCTTTTTCAGATATCTCACCAATTTGGATACTAAACACTTTTCAGAAGCTGCAGCATTAGCGTTTGCTGAACTGGAACCTCTTACGAGCTTTCGGGCGACCGGGCTTTTTGCGCTCAACCATGCGGGGGTCGCGGCGCAGCAGGCCTTTGGCCTTCAAAACGGGGCGAAATTCGGGGTTGATGGCGCAGAGTGCACGGCTGAGGCCAAGGCTGAGGGCTTCGGCTTGTCCGTTGAACCCGCCACCGTCGAGGTTCACTTTGATGTCGTATTTTCCAAGGTTATCGGTAAGCGCCAGGGGCTGCTCCACTTTGTAGTGCAGCATCTGGGTGGGGAAATATTCCTTGAAATCTCTTTTATTAACGGTGATGTTTCCGTTTCCGGGTTTAACATATACGCGTGCTACGGCTGTTTTTCTCCTGCCTAAAGCGTTCACTACTTCCATGTGGTGTATGCAGATTAAAAGGTGATGGTCTTGGGTTGCTGGGCCTCGTGTTTGTGTGTGGGGCCGGTATATACATGCAGGTTGCGGAAGAGCTCGGCACCCAGCTTGTTTTTGGGAAGCATACCTTTTACGGCGTGCTCCACAACGGCAATGGGCTTATGCTTAAGCTGCTCGCGTACGGTGCGGAAACGCTGGCCGCCGGGATAACCGGTGTGCCACACGTATACTTTGTCGTCAAGTTTGTTGCCGGTCAGCTTAACCTTCTCGGCGTTCACGACAATCACATTATCGCCACAATCACTGTGGGGAGTATAAGATGGCTTGTGCTTGCCACGCAGGATCTTGGCTATTTCCGAAGCAAGGCGACCAAGCACCATACCCTCGGCATCAACTACCACCCACTCTTTGTTGGCCTGCTCCTTATTAACGCTGACCGTTCTGTAACTCAGAGTATTCATCTAATTCTGTTTTTCAACCTTATGTATGCACGTATTTCTCCCAAAAGGGGGTGCAAAGATAGAAAGTATTTTTCAATCCAACAATTTTGCTGACAACATTTTGTTGAAAAGCTGTTGTGAATAAGCAGGGACATAAA
>DAIOUP010000314.1:0-3312 GCA_036759465.1 Bacteroidales bacterium | reverse complement strand
GATATGATTACTTCGCTCGAAAAAGTGGCATTTTACGTCAAACTAAACGAGCAGAAGATTGTATAACATTTCCCTGTTTCACTAAAAACGCGAAAGGCTGCACCGTTTGGGATGCAGCCTTTCTTTTTATGCTATGAAAGATTACACGATAGTCACCCTTGTTCCTGCCGATTCGTTGTTCAGCATGGTCGACTCGGTGATTACGGCTTCTTTTCCGCTTCGCTCAACGAAGTTGATGGCTGCCCTGATCTTTGGCGCCATGCTGCCCTCGCCAAACTGACCTTCGTCGAGGTAGCGCTTGGCTTCGGCTATGGTGAGCCTGTCGAGTGCCTTCTCCTGGGGCGTATTGAAGTTGATGCAAACCTTAGGCACATCCGTGAGAATAAAGAATTTGTCGGCCCGAATTTGCGAAGCCAGCAATGAGCTTGCAATATCCTTGTCGATAACGGCATCGATACCCTGTAGTTTATTGCTCTCAACATAGAAGCATGGAATTCCGCCACCACCCACAGCGATCACAATATGGCCTTCGCGGGCAATTTTTTCGATGGTCTGCCTGTTAAAAATAACGAGCGGTGTGGGCGATGCTACAACCTTACGCCAGCCGCGACCGCGCGCATCTTCCTTAAAAATGGATTTTGTTTCGGAAGTAAGCTGATCGGCTTCCTCTCTGGTGTAGAAAGGACCTATCGGTTTGGTCGGATTCATAAATGCAGGGTCGTCCTTGTTGACCAACACCTGAGTGATGATAGAGATAATGTCGCGATCCATATCCTTAGCCATCAGCACATTGCGGAGCTGCTGCTCGATCACGTAACCGATGAACCCCTGCGAATAGGCCACGCTAATGTCGAGCGGCATATCGGGCAGGCCGTACAATTTATGACCCGCAGTGTTGGCCAGCAGGATGTTGCCTACCTGAGGACCATTGCCATGGGTAATAACGAGGTTGTAGTTCTTTTCTATCAAAGCGATCAGATTCGTACAGGCCTCAAAGGCATTGGCTTCCTGTTCGTCGATCGTTCCTTTTTGGTTGCCACGGAGTAGTGCATTTCCGCCAAAAGCAACAACGGCAAGTTTCTTCATATGATAGCGATTATATTATAATTCAGGCGTTAAGGGTGCAAAGGTATGAAATCTGCCTATTAAAATACGGTTTATTGTGAAAATAATCACAATAAACTAACATTTTTCACTTTCGGCAGTTCGTTCAGATGGCCTAATCAATTGGGCTGTTAAATCATGTTAAATCAGATAGATAGGTGATTTTAAGCAGGTGCCTCCTAAACCATTTGACGGTATTTTTGTTCCACAATACAAAATTAGAAAGCATGAAAAAAACCGCATTACTTGTATTAGGTGTCGTTCTAACATTAGCAAACACCACTGCCCAGACACCGGCGAAAACCAGCACCTCAAAATCAGCCAAAACTCAGCCCGCCGCCTTGCAACAAAAAGCTTTGGAAGCCGCAAGTGCAGTGGCCGAACAGGCTGGCGACCGCGTAAAAATTGTACACCAGTTTGCACCGCTGCCCTATGCTTTCGATGCCCTTGAAAAGGCCATCGACGCCAAGACGATGGAAATTCACTACGACAGGCACCACCGCGCTTATTTCAACAATTTCACCAAGGCTATTCAGGGTACCGAGATGGAATATCTCACGCTCGAACAGATCTTCGCCAATATGAGCAAGTTTCCTGCTGTTGTTCGCAATAACGGAGGCGGACATTACAACCACGAGCTTTTTTGGAACATCATGTCGCCCGATGGTGGTGGCGAACCCACCGGAAAGCTGGCTGAAGCCATCAAGGCACAGTTTGGCTCGTTCGATGACTTTAAAAAGCAGTTCGAACAGGCTGGCGCACAGCGTTTTGGAAGTGGCTGGGCATGGCTGAGCGTTGGTGCCGACAAGAAACTCTTCATCAGCTCGACCCCGAATCAGGACAACCCACTCATGGATGTAGCCGAAAAGCGCGGCATACCGATTCTCGGACTCGATGTGTGGGAGCACGCTTACTACCTTCGTTATCAGAACCAGCGCGGCAGCTACATGTCGGCCTTCTGGAGTGTGGTTAACTGGAAAGCCGTTGGCAAGCTCTACGAAGAAGCCCTCAACCACTGAAATTAAACAGACCGTAAACAAGAAGCCGGCCGCAATGCCGGCTTCTTTTTTTTTGTAACGCTTAGCGTTATGTAAAAAAGGATTTCTGAAGAGACCTGATTGAATTCCTGATTTGTTTGCCAGGCAAAAAACTACCTTTGCCGCTCATGAAGGCACAATCCAAAGCTTACACCTACGCGCTGCTTACCATTATTTTCTGGAGCACCATGAGCTCAGCTTTCAAGCTTACGCTCAGGCACATAAGCTTTGAAGATCTGGTGTTTTACGCCGTCTGGTCTGCAGCCCTGGTTTTGGTTATTGTCACAATCCTACAGGGCAAGCACCATCAGCTTCTAAAACAGGATAAGCCCGAAATCATCAACTCCATGCTGATGGGTTTGGTCAATCCTGCCGCTTATTATTTGGTATTGTTCAGGGCCTACGAATTGCTTCCGGCGCAGGAAGCCGGCGTACTCAATTATTCATGGCCTGTGGTTTTGGTTATCCTCTCGGCAATATTTTTGGGACAGCACATCAGCTGGCTGGGTTTTGTATCTGTATTGATCAGTTTTTCAGGCCTTTTGGTTATCAGCACCAAAGGCCGGTTGCTGGCGCTCGATTTCAGTTCGCCACTTGGCGTGGCACTGGCCATTGGGAGCGCCTTTTTGTGGGCAACCTATTGGATCATGAACCTGCGCGACAAGCGCAATGCCGTGGTGAAACTGGCTACGAATATGCTGTTTGGAGCATTGTATATCACCACTTATATGCTGATTATAGGGAAATTGCGAATCATTCCTGCGCCCGGGATGATCGGAGCTGTTTATATTGGCTTGTTCGAGATGGGCATTACCTTTGTGCTTTGGCTGCTGGCTTTGGAAAACAGCAGCAATACCGCAAGGGTGAGCAACCTGATATTTCTTTCTCCTTTCATTGCACTTTTCTGGATTCGACTGCTGGTGGGCGAGAAAATTTTGCTTTCGACCATCATCGGTCTATTGCTCACTGTGGCCGGCATTGCCCTGCAGCGCATCGCTTCGGGTTTGAAAACCACACAGATAAACACCAATGAATCTTGAACACCTGACACACGAGACTTCGGCCATTTGCCGTCTGGCTGGCGTATTTATAGAAGAACAGCGCAATCAGTTTTCGAGCGAAATGGTGGAGGAAAAAGGGCATCACAACTTAGTTTCCTATGTGGACAAGG
>DAIOUP010000313.1:0-3321 GCA_036759465.1 Bacteroidales bacterium | reverse complement strand
CCATATATCCGCCATTGGGGTCGAGATCAATTCCTTTGATGTAATATACTGCCTGCCAAACAAGTAATGAGCAATACCAGTGGCTGTTGTCGGCCCAGCTTTTCCGGAATCCACCTCTTACAAGACTGTCGGTGTATTCGGTGTCAGGAAATCGTTTAGCTGCATTCCATGTGCTCAGGTCGCCTTTTTGATCGCGCAGAAAAGCGATTAAGCGTTCCAGTTCATTCTCTGTCCATTTGAGCCTGAGCCGGTAACGATTGCCAGCATATTTGGAGGAGAAATTGGTGTTGTTGAATGCGTCGCGCCCGTGATGTGCCAATGCAGGAATTTCGCGTACCTGAAATCCAGGCTGCACATCACGTGCCATCGACTCTATGGTGATAGTGTTGGCCAGCAAAGTATCGATGTTCTCCGACCTGAACCCACGCACAACAATGGCTGCATGGCCAAACATAAAGCCATTGGGAACTCTGGCTGTTCCTGGCAGGAGGTTAGCATTCGGACGTACGAGGATATCACCCGGTAAAAGCTCGTTTATCCCCTCTACAGCAAAATCAGGAGCTGAAGATTTTGGTGCGCCTGGCAGGTTATCCGTCGAATCCTGGCAAGCATTCAATACGCAGGAGAGTAGAAAAAGAATAAAACATCGCTGCAGCGACTTTTTTTCTGCAACTTTCAACGGCATTGTATCATCATATTTTTACAATTCGTTAACAAATTAACCACAATCGGTCGTTTTTTATTACCTTTGAGAAAACCAGACAACAACCTAAAACCAAATATATGAAAACATTTGCCAGACTCTCCCTGCTCTTTGCTACATTGATGCTGATTATGGTATCGTGCAACAAGGACAAAAAACCCACCGAGCTGAGTACTGAACAAGCCAAGGTGGAAATCCGCAATGCCTCTCAGGCCGTACAAACCAATATGCAAGCTTTGATGGAAACTCCTGCTGTCCAGACGCTTTCTTACATGGCTGAACTCATGGACGGAAAAAATGCCATGGCCAGTTTGCGCCGTCAGCTCGAAAAACCTGGAAGACTGCATTTAGGCAAAGTGATAGATGCCTTCAGAGACCCATCGGTCAACCAAATTTTCTCTTCAGGAAAAGTTGAAGGTGAATACGGTATATACGCCTACAATTTCAGCACGCAGACATTCGACCTTGTACAAAGCAGCACCACAAAGCTTGAGTACCGTTATCCGGCCGATGATGCCGCCAGGGCTCAAATGCAAAACAATGCTGTGCTGACGCTTGATAATCTTGTTTATAAGATTATCACCTACGACACCAAGGTCAGCAGGGGCATTAAAGAACAGGAAGCCGTGCCCGTGAAGGCCAATGTTACCCTAAAGGTGAACAATACTACACAAATGACCGCAAACTATGAGTCCACACTGACTGATAGCGGCACCCCGACGGCGGTTAGTGCATCATGCAGTATGGGCGACTATTCGATGAGCATGTCGATGAGTGGAAGCGGCACCAACTACAACACCAAGGAAAGCTTTAAAAAAGGCAACGATGAACTGATGGGCCATGACCTTAAGATTACCTACACCTCCAACAAAGAGGAGGTGGAAAAAATGAACGGTTATTACATGGTAAAACCGCTCAAGTTTGATGGTCAGGTATTTCCTAAAGCCATCGACGATCATATCACTCAGGTAGAACAAAGTGGTGGCACCAACTACGACTTCAACCTGCTCAACTCGAAGATTGACATAAAAGTAATTCAGACAGAAATCAACGGGCTCATCGGCAAATTGCAGTTCAAACTTTACACTGATCCTGACGATGGAAGCAAATATCCAAGTCTTGCACTGGTTTATCAGGATGGCACCTATGAATGGCTGGAAGTAATCCTTTCCGGCGAAGGATACAAGGTTCTAAAACTGAAATAGCCATTACTGTTATTGTTTTTTTGACGGCCGGCCCTTCTGGGCCGGTTTTTTTTCTGCTTAAAACTAGCTTAATGCTAATTTTGGCTTCCGATTACTGATTCAGATGCGTTTTTCCGATATCATCGGGCAATACGAGGCCCGGCAACATCTTCTGCAATCCGTGAAAAACGGACGCATTCCGCATGCGCAATTGTTTTTCGGCCCTGCCGGCAACGGTAAATTTGCCCTTGCCATGGCTTTTGTGCAATACCTTAACTGCCAAAAGCCGCTGCCCGACGACAGTTGCGGCAGCTGCCCCTCATGCCTCAAAATAAGCAAACTTGTACACCCCGATGTACACTTCTTTTTTCCAACCACCACGACAAAAAAAGTAAAGAAAGACCCCGAATCAAAGCTTTATGCCGACGATTGGCGCGAATACATCAGGGAGTGCAATGGCTATCCCGACATCAACGAGTGGTATAACTATCTGGGCGTTGAAAACAAGCAAGGCACCTTATTCGTGCGGGATGTAACGGAGATAAACCGTCTTTTGGGTTTCAAACCATTCGAGGGCAATTTTTCGGTAATAATCATCTGGATGCCTGAAAAGCTGCACCCCACAGCCGCCAACAAACTGCTAAAAAATCTGGAAGAACCGCCCGAAAGCACCATTTTCCTGCTCATAGCCGAAAACCCCGACCAGGTGCTTGGCACCATCCGATCGCGCTGTTACCAGTTTAAAATTCCAAAAATCGCACAATCCGATCTGTCAAATAAGCTTGCTCAATCGTATCATCTCTCTGACGATGAAGCAATGCAACTTGCCATCCTTGCCGATGGCGACTATCTGGCTGCCAGGCAATTGGCCAAACAGCCCGACGATCGCCTGCAGCAGATGGAGCAGTTTAGGATGTGGATGCGGCTATGTTTCGACCATAAGTATGCCGAAATCAATGATTTTGCCACCACCACATCCGGACTTGGGCGAGAGCGCATCAAATCGCTGCTCGAATACGGGCTGAGGGTTTTCCGGTTTGTGATGCTCCTGCAGTATGGCCAGCCGGCACTAGTTAATACGGTGCCGGAAGAACAGGAGTTTGTTGGCAGATTTGCCAGAGCGGTTGGTAATATTCCGGTTGACAGCATCGCAAAAATGTTTGAGGAAAGCATTCAGCACGTGGAGCGCAATGCCAATTCCTCATTGCTTATTAGCAGCCTAAGCATTAAAATAGCAGGCTTCATTGGTCGCAGGGGTTAAGACCAAACCACACCCTCGAAAGACGGCTGAACCTGAAGTAGGGAAATTGCTTTACTTTTGCGTTCGGTATTTTCGCTCAATCATACATAGATTATTTTCTTTTATTAAAACCAGAACTCTTTAATGATTCAACAATATAATCCCAATTCCGAAGGAGGCGAACAAAGCCGGGG
>DAIOUP010000312.1:0-3335 GCA_036759465.1 Bacteroidales bacterium | reverse complement strand
CATAGGACAAGGTTCGAGGGTGACGTATAAGGTGCAGTTTTCGAGGTACTTACCACCAATATGACCCGCTGTCGCCGTGATGGCGAGCATTTCGGCATGGGCAGTAGCGTCGTTGAGGGTTTCGGTCATATTGTGTGCCCTGGCTATGATGCGTCCATTGATCACCACCACGGCACCCACCGGCACCTCTCCCGCATCGGCTGCCTTACGGGCTTCGCGAAGGGCTTCGGCCATAAAATATTCGTCGCTTTGAACGCTCAGCATCATGCCTGGATGTTTAGTGTGCTTCGAGCCAGTTGTTTCCTGTATTCATCTCCACAACCACAGGCACCGAGAGGGGCAGGGCGTCGCGCATATAACTGGTTACAAGTGGTTTAAGTATTTCAAGTTCGTCCATGTGGGCATCGAACACCAATTCGTCGTGCACCTGTAGTATCATTTTTGATTGCATTCCAAGTTTATTCATCTCGGCTTGAATGTTGATCATAGCCAGCTTGATCATATCGGCCGAACTGCCCTGAATCGGGGCGTTGATGGCATTGCGCTCGGCAAAGCTGCGCACCACGCTGTTGGCCGAGTTGATGTCGCGCAGATAGCGTCGGCGGCCCAACATGGTTTCCACATAGCCATGCTTGCGGGCAAATTCGATTTGCCTGTTCATGTATTCTTTGATTCCGTGATATTCCCTGAAATAGCTCGCAATGATCTGCGAGGCTTCGCTCCTCGAGATGCCAAGGCGCTCAGACAATCCGAAAGCTGAAATGCCATAAATAATGCCAAAGTTCACAGTTTTGGCATTCCGACGCATTTCTTTGGTTACCTGGTCGATAGGTATTCCATACACCTTTGAAGCCGTAGCGGCATGAATGTCATGGCCGGTATTGAAAGCTTCGATCATGCTTTTGTCGCAACTTAGGTGGGCAATGATGCGCAATTCGATCTGTGAATAGTCGGCGGCCAGCAAGGTGAAGCTTTTGTTGCGGGGCACAAAAGCCTTGCGTATCTCGCGACCGCGATCGGTGCGTATGGGGATATTCTGCAAATTGGGGTTGTTCGAACTTAAACGTCCGGTAGCGGCAACAGCCTGGTTGTATGAAGTGTGCACCCTGCCGTCGCGGGGGTTCACCAGGGCAGGTAATGCGTCCACATAAGTGGATTTGAGCTTGGTAAGTTGCCGGTAATCAAGTATTTTCTCAACAATGGGATGTTCGTGAACCAGCCGGCTGAGGACTTCTTCACCGGTGGGGTATTGGCCGGTTTTGGTCTTTTTGGCCGAAGTGTTCAGGCCAAGTTTTTCGAACAACACTTCACCCAGCTGCTTTGGCGAGGCTATGTTGAATGCACCACCTGCCAGTGCGTGTATTTCGGCTTCGAGCTGAACGATTTCAATCTGCATTTGATCACCGATCTCCTTTAGGGTAGCAATGTCGAGCTTCACGCCTTCGGCCTCCATATCGGCCAGCACATTCACCAGTGGCATTTCGATCTTGTGCATCAGCTTTTTCAGTCCTCCGGCTTCAAGCCCGGGGGCCAGCTTGTGATAAAGCTGCAGGGTGATGTCGGCATCTTCGGCGGCGTATTCTTTAATCTGTTCCAGGGGCACATCGCGCATCGAACCCTGGTCTTTGCCCTTTCTGCCAATGAGATTTTCTATGGGTACGGGGCTGTAGTTGAGTAGCGTTTCGGCCATGTAGTCCATGCTGTGACGTTGTTCGGGCTCAATGAGGTAGTGCGCTATCATGGTATCGAAAAGCGGGCCGGCCACGGGCATATTATACCAGCGGAGCACCGAGATGTCGTACTTCATGTTCTGGCCCACTTTTAGAATCTCACTGTTGGTAAAGAATGGCCTGAAAAGCTCGAGCATTTGCTGGCATCGATGATAGTTGTCCGGCATGGGCACATACCATGCAAGATGCGGGCTTACAGCAAAGGACAGCCCCACAAGCTCGGCGGTGTGCGCGTCAAGGGCAGTGGTTTCGGTGTCGAAACTCACCGTATTGTGTTTTAGTAATTCTGCCATTAACGATTTGACGGCTTCACTGCCTTCCACCAGTTCGTAATGATGAACAACCGTTGCGATTGTCTTGCGGGCACCAGACTCTCTGCCTTGTTCGTCCTCTGGAAGTTCGCCAAAGAGGTCGCCCGTGGCAGGCTGCATTTCGCTAAAAACGCGTTTGGCAAAAGTTCTGAATTCCAGCTCGTCGAATAGGGCCTTTAGTTTTTCGTAATCGGGCCTTCCCATTTTCAGGTTTTCAGGCTCGAAGGGCACCGGGGCATCGGTAATAATGGTGGCCAATTGCTTCGACTGAAGTCCCTGACTGGCAAACTGTTCCACGTTTTCCTTTAGCTTTCCTTTGAGTTGATGGGTGTTGGCCAGCAGGTTTTCCATCGAGCCAAATTCCTGAATCAGTTTGATGGCTGTTTTTTCGCCTACACCCGGAATGCCGGGGATGTTATCGCTGGCATCGCCCATCAGGCCAAGGATATCGATCACCTGCTCCGGCCTATCGATGCCATAGCGCGCGCACACTTCGGCCACACCCCACACTTCGGCTGCATCGCCTGCCCGGGCCGGCTTATACATCAAAATATTTTCGGTCACTAACTGGCCAAAATCTTTGTCAGGGGTCATCATGTAGGTGATAAAGCCTTGTTTTTCAGCTGTTTTTGCAAGGGTGCCAATCACGTCGTCGGCTTCAAAACCTTCGGCCATCAGCACAGGTATGTTGAAGGCTTTCACCAATTCTATCACAAATGGAATAGCTTTTTCTATATCGTCGGGCATTTTTTCCCGGTTTGCCTTGTAATCAGCAAAGTCGGTATGCCGTTGGGTCGGTGCCATGGTGTCGAAGGCCACACCCAGATGGGTTGGTTTCTCGTTGCGGATGATGTCGTACAGCGTGTTGGCAAAACCCAAAATTGCCGAGGTGTTGAATCCTTTTGAATTGATGCGGGGATTTTTGTTCATGGCAAAATAGGCCCTGTAAATGAGCGCCATGGCATCGAGCAGAAAAAGTATTGGACGGGTTTGCGACATGCTTTTTTTGATTTAAACTGTAAAAATAGGGCGATTGCTGTCTGCGAGCTGTTCATTTATAAAAAAACAAGGAATCAGGTTATGGAAACGATCACCGGTTCACATCATCATGAGCAAACCTTCGCTCAGCCAATCCATTCATTTGTTGTTAGGTTTGTGATTCAGTTACATTTGCCAAAGCGGCTTTGCCCACAAATTTCATATTCAACTCAATGACCAATAAAAAACATAGTCCCAACCGGCTCATCAGGGAAACCAGCCCTTACCTGCTTCAGCATGCTTACAACCCTGTGGA
>DAIOUP010000311.1:0-3342 GCA_036759465.1 Bacteroidales bacterium | reverse complement strand
GCTTTCTTTACTTGCTAATTCTTTACAAATTTTCGTGTTGCTATTTGACCGTTTTGTTTGAGCTGAAGCAGATAGGTTCCCGACGGAAGTACCTGAACATCAATGATACCGCTGGTTGTCGTTCCTGAAAGCACTTTTCTGGCAGATAAATCGAAAATTACAAATTCAGGACTACCGCTGCTGCCGCTAATCTTGAGATGATTTTGTGTCGGATTGGGGAATATGGTGAATTCCAATGTGTTGTTTTGCGGAATTTTAGTTACGACCTCCCAGGCGAGAAGCACTTTTCCCTGAATCATCCAATCGTTTAACCACGAGTCAAAGTATTCCATTAATATAGATACCGGGTTTGCATTTGCATCATAATCAACGATATAGCGTTGTCCGAATGCAATAACCCATGTTTCATTTTCCCAATATTCGGTAACCTCAAGAATACCAAAGCCATAATTATCATATTCGTAACGCTCTCTCGTATCGTTCACCCAACCGCTACCATCCCAGGCCTGAAAGGTTGACGTTAGCAACATTTCGAGGGTGTTGTATTCGCAAAAACCTTTGGCTAAGTTCTCCCATTCCTGACCATTCCACAATTGCAGCGTAACGGTAAGCCACTTCAATTCTGAAAAATCGAGCCATGTAATATCGATCGCCCTGCTATCCAGCTCCCATTGCTGGCTGAAATCTTCCCATACATAATAATTCACAACAAGCCATTCATTCTGAGCGTTTAGGTCATATTCTTCGCGCCAGCTGTTTATCCATTTCCCATCAACATCCTCCCAATCCTGTCCTGTAGTAGCTATATGCCTACCGGCACTGTCGTATTCATTGAGGACTCTGCCCCACGGAAACCATTGATCCATATAATAATCAGCATAGGTGATGCTTACGACCTGGCCGCTGCCGTTGTACTCGTAGAACGAACGAGTAGCAAATTGAAGGAACCATTGTTCGTTAGTTACATCCCAAAATTCGTTCAGGTACAATTGCTGGTTATCCATCTGGTCGTAGCGCCAGATTTCGCGCATTGAATTGGCCCAGTTGCGGAATCCTTCCCAGTATTGCGAAACCCACATGGTGTCGCGTTGCTGGTCGTCGAAGTAGTAAAAAGTCTTAGTGGATGGGAGAAAGGAACCATCAGCAAAGTAATCTTCGATGGAATAAGTTGGCAGATGTGAAAAACCTTCATAAAAATAACTCACCCTGGTATTGGTATCAAATTGACCATCAAAATACATCAGTGAGTGGGTCTGCAGGAGCCTCGAAAACTCGCGTGAGGCTAAAATTTTTCTTACATCAGGCTGCTTTGTTTGCCCGGAATTCTGAGTCTTTCGTTCAACATCAGCTTTCAGCCTCATAAACGCTGAATGTTTCATTTTCAAGTCGTTGGCTGTTTTATGCTGACCAAATGCGGTAGATGCCAATAATACGGCCAGAAGAAGTGCTGTAAAGTTTCTCATGTTTGTTCTCTTTTTGATTGGGTTGTATCAAGCAAAGTTCGTACCAAAAATTATCCTTTGTCAAGAGATGCCGTGAATATGATGAAAACTTCACATATCCCATCAATTACCCAAAGCTCGGTAAATGCTAACTTTGCACAAATTTCTCCGCTTCCATGACCGAAAACTACACCGACGACAGCATTCAAACCCTTGACTGGAAAGAACATATCCGCCTGAGGCCGGGCATGTATATCGGCAAGCTGGGCGATGGCACCTCGCACGACGACGGAATTTATGTTTTGCTCAAGGAGGTGATCGACAACAGCATCGACGAATACATGATGGGGCATGGCAAAAGCATTGAAATCACCATACAGGACACCATGGTCGTTGTGCGCGACTTTGGCCGCGGGATACCGCTGGGCAAGGTGATCGATTGCGTGAGCCGCATCAACACTGGGGCAAAATATGGCTCGGGGGCTTTTAAAAAGTCGGTTGGTCTCAATGGCGTGGGTACCAAAGCCGTAAATGCACTTTCCTCGTGGTTCAGGGCACAGAGCATTCGCGAAGGCCAGACCAAGGTGGTGGAATACCGCAAGGGTGAGTTGGTAAACGAATTCCCCATTGAACCGAGCGATGCAAAGCAAGGAACCATTATCTCATTCATTCCTGATGAGGAAATGTTTGGCAAGTTCCGCTATCTTCCTGAATATGTGGAGGAAATGTTGTGGAACTACGCCTTTTTGAACAACGGTCTGAGCCTTCATTTCAATGGCCAGAAGTTTCTGGCTAAAAACGGATTGCTCGACCTGCTGGAACGAAACATCGGTTCGGATAACAAGATCTACCCGATCATACACATCAAGGAAGACGACTTTGAGTGCGCCTTCACACACAGTAACAACACTTATAATGAGGAGTACTACAGTTTTGTAAACGGCCAGAACACCACCCAGGGCGGCACGCATCAGAATGCTTTCAGGGAGGCCTTCGTGAAGACGATTCGCGACTTTTACAAGAAGGATTACGACACAGCCGATATCCGCAATTCACTGGTGGCGGCCATCAGCCTCAAGGTGCAGGAACCGGTTTTTGAGTCGCAGACCAAGACCAAACTTGGCTCGGTATACATGGAACCCAACGGCCGTTCAATACGCAATTTCATCGGCGACATCATCAGCAAGCAGCTCGATAACTACCTGCACATGAACCCTGAAACGGCCGAAGCCCTGCAACGCAAGATTATGCAGAGCGAAAAGGAGCGCCGCGATATGGCCAACATCAAGAAACTGGCCCGGGAGAGTGTGAAAAAAGTAAGTCTGCACAACAAAAAGCTCCGCGACTGCCGCATCCACTACAACTCGAATCACGAAAAAAGGCTCGAAACCACACTATTTATCACTGAGGGTGATTCGGCATCCGGCAGCATTACCAAAAGCCGCGAGGTGCAAACCCAGGCGGTTTTCAGCCTCAAAGGGAAGCCGCTCAACTGCTACGGCCTGAGCAAGAAGATAGTTTACGAAAACGAAGAGTTCAACCTGCTGCAGGCTGCCATCAACATCGACGAGTCGATGGAAAACCTACGCTACAACAACATCGTCATTGCCACCGATGCCGATGTTGATGGAATGCACATCAGGCTTCTGCTGCTCACCTTTTTCCTACAGTATTATCCTGATCTGGTGCGGGCCGGCCATCTTTATATTCTGCAAACCCCGCTTTTCAGGGTTCGCAATAAAAAGGAAACGATTTATTGCTATTCGGAGGAAGAACGCCAGCAAGCACTGAAAAAGCTTGGTCAAAATGCCGAGATAACCCGGTTTAAGGGACTGGGCGAGATTTCACCCGACGAGTTTCGCTTTTTTATCGGGCCGGGCATGCGTCTCGACCCGGTAAT
>DAIOUP010000310.1:0-3353 GCA_036759465.1 Bacteroidales bacterium | reverse complement strand
ATCTCAGGCTTCGGTGACGCCGGTAGGATTAACCCTGCGATTAAATTTCTGAGTCATGAAAATTGTATTATCCGGCTACGGCAAAATGGGGAAAATGGTGGCCGACCAATGCAAGGCGCGAGGCCATGAAGTTATACTAGTGCTCGATCGGCCAGAGGATTGGCAGAACATTTCCAAAGAACTTGATTTGGACTCAGTCATCGATTTCAGCCATCCCGATGCCGCTTTTGGAAACATCGTCCGATGTCTTGATCTTGGCTGGCCGATTGTGGTAGGAACTACAGGCTGGCTGCACCAGTTGGAGGAAGTAAAAAGCCTTGTTGCAGAGAAAGGCGGTACCTTGTTCTACGCCCCGAACTTTTCCATCGGCATGAATATGGTTTTCAGGCTCAACCGACAGTTTGCATGGCTTGTAAACCAAACAGGATATCAGCTGCGCATTCGCGAAGTACATCATGTGCATAAAGCCGATGCCCCCAGTGGAACAGCGATTCAGCTCGCCAACGACCTGATTGCCAGAGTGGAAGATATTGATGAGTGGAAGCTCGGTACTGAAGCTTCAGCAGGAGTTTTGCCCATCGAAGCTATACGTGAGGGCGAAGTAAACGGTATTCACGAAGTGATTGCCGAGTCTTCTGCGGATATCATCACATTGAGACACGAAGCGTATAACCGCGAAGGTTTTGCATTTGGCGCAGTATTGGCCGCCGAGTTCATTCATGGCAAAACAGGGGTTTTCACTATGGAAGATCTGCTTGGCTATTGACTTCCGCTATATCTTTGGTTATGAATAATTAACAGCGGGCCTCCCGAAGGCCCTTAATACTTTGTTAACTTCGCCCCCAAAATTTACATTGCATGATCACTTTTGTTCTGCTCGTTCCGGCCCTGCTTTCCATCTTCAACGTTTTTGCCTGGAAGCTTTACGAGAAAGCCGGATCTAAAGGCTGGATGTCGGCCGTACCTTATTACAACCTTTTTATTTTACTAAAAATCATCAAAAAGCCCTGGTGGTGGTTGGCGCTGATGATAGTTCCTTTTCTGAACATTTTCGTTTACTGGCTCATGCTCATCGAGTTGGTGCGCTGCTTCGGCAAGGAGGATTTCCATCAGCATTTGGCTGCGGCTGCAATACCTTATATATATCTGCCTCGTGTGGCTTCTCAAAGCCTGAATTACCTTGATCCCGCCACCACGGTGAGACCCAAAAAATCGCAGATGCGCGAATGGCTCGATGCCATTGTGTTTGCTGTGGTTGCCGCCAGCATCATACGAATGTTTTTGTTCGAAGCCTACACTATTCCCACCTCGAGTATGGAAAAATCCTTGCTGGTGGGCGATTTCCTCTTTGTCAGCAAAATGAGTTATGGTCCGCGACTGCCCAATACGCCCATCGCTTTTCCTTTTGTACACCACACCCTGCCGTGGAGCGAAACGGCAAAATCCTATGTGGAATGGGTAAAATGGCCCTACTATCGTTTTCCCGGTTTTGGTCATGTGAAACGCAACGACGCCGTGGTATTTAATTATCCTGACGGCGACACGCTGAGCCTAAAGTTTCAGAGTAATGTGAGCTATTACCAGCTGGTGCGCCAGTATGGCCGCAACAGGGTGTGGACCGACAAGCGCAACTTTGGTGAAATTTCCAGCCGGCCCGTCGATAAACGAGAAAACTACATCAAGCGCTGTGTTGGCATGCCGGGCGATGCAATCGAGATTCGTAATGCCGAGCTCTTTGTAAACGGACAGCCAAACCCCACCCAGGGCGAGCTGCAGTTTCGCTACAGCGTGATGACCGAAGGCAGCCCGGTAAATCAGCGGGTGCTCGAAAAGCATAACATTACCGAGGGCCGGCTAGGTCTCCAGACCGGAGAATTCATCTTTTGGACTACACCCGAAACTGCCGAAGCACTTCGGCAGCTTCCAAATGTCAAAAAGGTGGAAATTGTAACGGAGAACCCAGGTGAATGGAACCCCGATATTTTTCCTCACGATGTCCGTTATCCCTGGAATGTTGACAATTTCGGCCCGCTAACCATTCCGGCAAAAGGCATGACCGTAGAACTCAACAATACCACGCTGCCAGTTTACAGCAGAATTATTACAGCTTACGAAGGGCATGAACTTGCGCTGGATGGCGACAGAATTCTCATTGATGGCAAGGAAGCCAATACCTACACTTTTGCGCAGAATTACTACTGGATGATGGGCGACAATCGCCACAACTCGGCCGATTCGCGCTACTGGGGCTTTGTTCCTGAAGATCATATTGTAGGCAAGGCCGTGTTTGTGTGGCTTTCGCTGGATAAGAATAAGTCGCTCTTTGGTGGTAAGATCCGCTGGAATAAATCGCTGCGGGTAGTGAAATAAATTTCAGATATTCAAAATATTTTAGAAAGAGATGAAAGCAACAATGGTTACCGAAAAGGGCACCCTGGTCATCGAGCTGTATGACGATGATGCCCCGGGCACAGTGGCAAACTTTGTAAAGCTTATTAAATCAGGTTTTTACAATGGATTAACCTTTCACAGGGTGATACCGGATTTTGTGGTGCAGGGCGGATGCCCGCGCGGCGACGGCACCGGCGGACCGGGCTACAGCATAGCCTGCGAAACCGATGGTAAAAAGCAAATTCACGACAGAGGCGTCCTTTCGATGGCTCATGCCGGTCGCAATACCGGCGGCTCGCAGTTTTTTATCTGCCACAACCGACGCAATACAGCTCACCTCGACCGTAAGCATACCGTGTTTGGCAAGGTGATCGAAAATGTGGATGTGATTGACGATATCCGTCGCGGAGATAAGATTATCTCGATCGAGCTAGAAGATTAAGCAACAGCAATTCAGCTGATTACGCGCAGCGTGTTCAGCACGAATGCAGCCTTTTCCAGGGCCTTTTCGGCATTAGGGTCGAGTATGGTAACATGACCCATTTTGCGGAAAGGCCTTGTGATTTTCTTGCCATAAATGTGCAGCTTCACCCCTTCGATGGCGAGCACCTCGTTAAGACCTTCGTAAATAGCCGGTCCTGAATATTCAGGCTGACCAAGGATGTTGACCATCACGGCCGGCGATGTCATATGTGTTGAGCCTGGATGCAGCCCCAAAATGGCCCTCAGATGTTGTTCATATTGCGAGGTGAGCGCGCTTTCAATGGTGTGATGCCCACTATTGTGCGGCCTGGGCGCCACTTCGTTGATCAGGATACGTCCGGATTTATCGACGAACATTTCCACGGCAAGCAAACCTGTGATATTGAGGGCCTTGGCCGTTTCAATGGCGATGTGGGCCGCCTCTTCGGCCATTTCGCTGTTGATGCGGGCAGGGGAGAGGAGGTATTCTACGAGATTGG
>DAIOUP010000309.1:0-3369 GCA_036759465.1 Bacteroidales bacterium | reverse complement strand
TGACATAGCTGGTGAAAGTACCTGGGTAAATCCTGACTGCCTGGTACTTGATATATATGAGGGCGCCGGCGACGGCATTAATATCCGCATCGATACGCCCAAGGCAAGAATTCAATACCGTTACGGTACCACGCCTGTCAGGGTTAGGGGCACGGCCAATGTGGCTTACTTTTATCACAATGGCTATGGGTTGCTCGACGCATGGGACTTGCATACAGCCTTCAACTACATTGAAACAAGAAGCCCCAACAGCCTGTATGTGCAGGCAGATCTGGAGCTTGAAGCCACAATCAATGGCGAAGGCAATATTTACTACCACGGCGAGGTAAGTGATGCCTATGTTCGTGAAAATTTAAAAGGGTTTGGTAATGGCAAGGCCGAGCGAAGAACTACAAAGCCCTAAATGAAAGGCACTTAGTAGGCTCTTGCAAAAACAACTCTACCCGCCGAGGGTTTTCCGCTGTAAACACAAGCACCGGGCTCCCGATCTGTTTCGAGAGGAATTAACCTGATTGTGGCCTTGGTTTCTTCTTTGATGGCTTGTTCGGTTTCGGGTGTGCCGTCCCAATGTGCCAGCAGGAATCCGCCTTTCTCAATTTGCTCCTTAAACTCCTCCCAGCTGTCCACTGGTTTAGTGTTGGCCGTTCTGAAATCGAGCGCTTTCTGGAATAGATTGCGCTGAATGGTTTCGAGCAGGAGCTGCACGGTATTGACAATGCCGTCGATGGATGCAAACGCTTTGTTTAAAGTATCGCGACGTGCAATTTCGACAGTGCCCTGCTCTATATCACGCGGTCCGATGGCCAGACGCACAGGAACTCCTTTAAACTCCCACTCGGTGAACTTAAACCCCGGTTTTTGGGTGTCGCGGTCATCGAGTTTAACGCGAATGCCAACAGCCTCGAGTTGCTGCTTTATTTCGCGACCCTTGTCGCAAGTTAACTTGTATTGCTCGTCGTTGCGATATATAGGAACGATAACTACCTGAATGGGTGCAAGTTTTGGAGGAAGCACTAGGCCGTTGTCATCGGAATGCGTCATAATGAGGGCACCCATCAGTCTGGTGGAAACACCCCATGAAGTAGCCCAAACATAATCCAGCTTATTCTCACGGTTCAGAAACTGCACATCGAAAGCCTTTGCAAAATTCTGCCCCAAAAAGTGGCTGGTCCCTGCCTGAAGGGCTTTGCCATCCTGCATCATTGCTTCGATGCAATAGGTTTCGACAGCTCCGGCAAAACGCTCGTTGGCCGATTTCACACCCCTAAGTACGGGCAACGCCATCCATTCTTCGGCAAACTCAGCATATACGCGCAGCATCTGCTCAGCTTCGGCAATAGCCTCCTCTTTCGTGGCATGAGCAGTGTGGCCTTCCTGCCAGAGGAATTCGGCTGTGCGCAGGAACAAACGTGTACGCATTTCCCAGCGCACCACATTGGCCCACTGGTTGATGAGCAAGGGCAGGTCGCGGTACGATTGAATCCAGCTTCGATAAGTGTCCCAGATAATAGTTTCGGAAGTGGGTCGTACGATAAGTTCCTCTTCGAGTTTGGCCTGTTCATCAACCACCACACCCTTGCCATCAGGGTCGTTCTTTAATCTGTAGTGCGTAACAACAGCGCATTCCTTGGCAAAACCTTCGACATGGCTAGCTTCCTTACTGAAAAACGATTTAGGTATAAAGAGCGGAAAGTAGGCATTCTGGTGACCTGTATCCTTAAACATTTTGTCGAGAGCTGCCTGCATGCGCTCCCATATAGCATATCCATAAGGTTTAATGACCATGCAGCCTCGTACAGCCGAGTTTTCGGCCAGGTCGGCTTTGGTCACAATGTCGTTGTACCATTGAGAATAATTATCTTCGCGTGTGGTTAATTCCTTGGCCATCGCAGTTTGGTATAATATTTGTAACTTTTTGAGGGTGGAAATGAAGCGCAAAAATAAGAAAACCCTCAATAGAAAACTGATAAACCTCAGGAGGAGCAAAGCATGAAGACCTTAAACATTACACTGATTGCAGCTGCAGCGATGCTGGCATCCTGCTCTACGAGCGGCCTGGTATCCGACGATGCCTACTATTCACGTAAGCAAAGCGTCAACACCATGGCATCGGCAGAATCCCGCATTGGCAGTGATAATGCTGTAAAAGCACAAAGTCAGAATACCGACTTTGAATATCAGGCACACTACCAACAGAATGCCGGCGAAACGACCAATCAAACCCAAAACAGTCCGACATATTCGAAAACCGAGACGGTTGTCGATCCTGATGGAACTACCTTCAGCACCACCGAAACCTATTACGACTCGGAGTATGCGCGTCGTTTTCGTCGTTTTGGCGATAATCCGGGAAGCTCTTTCGGGTATTACGATGGTTACTACGATGGTTGCTTCAGCTGTTCCAGGAGCTCATTCGGATTTAGTTTCGGTTATCCTTTTGGATGGGGCTTCTCATACGGATATGGAAATCCCTTTGGTTATTCACCGTTCTGGGGATACGATCCTTTTTTTTATGATCCCTGGTATTACTCATACCGCAGCTGGGGCTGGCCTTACTACAGCTATGGCTGGGGCGGCTATTGGAGCGGCTACAATCATGGCTACTGGAACGGTTTCTGGGACGGTTACTATTACGGCGGTGGTTCCGATTGGGGATGGGGATGGAACAACAGACCCAGAACATACTACGGACATCGTGGCAGCAGCATCGGCGGCGGCTCGCTTGTGCCGGGCGGAAGTCCGCGCGGAAGCAACAACCAGTCCACACTATCAGGAACGCCCCGCGGAAGTAATACACGGGAAGGCGTTGCCGGCGATATGCCATCTGTAAATGCTTCGGATCGTGGTACAAGAACTTATGAAAGGGGCACGGGAAGCTATGCTCCGGCTGCAAGTGAAAGGGCAACGCGACAGGATGCCGGTGCCGGACGAGAGGCCAACGACCGCGTATCACTTCCGCGTGAAGTACGCGGTACAGAAGCCGGGTACAGCCGTCCGACAGCATCGGAGCGTATCAATGAATACAGACAGGAACGTTATGACCGGCCAAACACCCAAAGCCGTCCGGCTTATGAGCGGCCAAAGCAATATACTTCGCCCAGCGTGCGTCAGCCCAAGTCGAGCAGCGAATATGTGAGACCACAGGTCGAGACTGGACGCAGCAGCGGCAGCATACGCGAAACCCCTTCGACCAACACCCCTTCGGGCAGCGGTATCTACAGGCAGGTTACACCACGCCAGGAACCCCAGCGCACAGTAAATCCCTCACAAGGCACTATGCGCAGTCAGCCGGCACAGTCACGCCCCTCGGGCAGTTCGGGTGGCGGTTCTACCGAAAGGCGCAGCTACAGCGCACCCTCTACTTCAGGG
>DAIOUP010000308.1:0-3374 GCA_036759465.1 Bacteroidales bacterium | reverse complement strand
TACCACAATTCTTATTGCTTCCGAATACCTTTGTCATCCACAATATGGCAAGGGCATCATGCTTGGCGGATTTCCAGGTGTTGCACCAGTAGAAGTAGTGATCATCGGGGCCGGCACTGTGGCCGAAACGGCTTCACGTGTAGCCATGGGCATGGGTGCCCTGGTCAAGGTGTTTGATAATTCGATGTATAAACTGCGAAGCCTTCAGGCTAAGATAGGTCCGCACCTTTATACCTCCACCATGCATCCTCATCTGATAGCCAAGGCGCTCGAAACGGCCGATGTGGTGATCGCGGCGAAACACTCCAGCACTGGCGTCTCGCCCTGTCTCATCCCCGAAACCATGGTAACCCGCATGAAGCCAGGCTCGGTGATCATCGACGTTAGCATCGATCAGGGAGGCTGCTTTGCTACATCAAGGCCTACCAACCACCAAAACCCTGTGTTTCAGACTTATGGAGTGACACATTATTGCGTGCCGAATATTGCCTCTCGGGTGCCTCAAACCGCCTCTACTTCGTTCAGCAACTTTTTTGCTCCGCTACTGCTCGAAATTGCTGACAACGGTGGGGTAAGTAATACCTTGAAAATCAACAGGGGACTTTCGCGGGGAGCCTATATCTTCAATGGCACACTCACCAGTCAGCCCATCAGCAAGCTGCACGATCTGCCCTTCCAGCACCTCGATCTTCTGCTGGCGGCATTCTATTAGAAGGCTTATTTCAGTAAAATCCTCCGGCCCCTGAGCTGCCTTGGGCCTTAGTTCGTATTTTTGCCCACTACCCCGGTGAGCGCTATGATTAAATATGCCGAAGATGCAGCAGTATGGATTCAGCAATCTGTCGAATCTCGAAGATCCGCGGGGGGCGTCGTAGCTGTGCTCACCGATACCAATACCCGAAAACTTTGCCTTCCTGTCTTTCAAAACCTTATTGCCGCGCAGGCGCATGCCTTGCAATATATCACCATTCCTGCCGGTGAGGTCAATAAAAACCTCGAGCAGCTGAGCAACATCTGGAAGGGCCTCACCCTTGCGGGTGCCGGCCGCATGCATGATCAGCTTTTCCTTTCGCCACACAAAAGCCTCAATGTGTTTATCATCGGCACCGGCAATATCGGACGCGAATTGCTTGCCCAGATGTCCAGCTCGGCCAGCTACCTTCAGAATGAACTGCATGTGCGTTTGCGCCTGATGGGATTGGCCAACAGTCGGCGTATGATGCTGTCGGAAGGCAGCAGTTTCGATCCGGCACAATGGCTCAATTTTCTCCACGTACAGGGCAAACAGGCCGACCTTGACCGTTTTGTCGGGAGCATTATCGATATGAACCTGCCTAACTGTGTTGTTGTGGACAATACCAGCAGCCTGGATGTGGTTGGACATTATGAAAAACTGCTGCGTAATAATGTGTCGGTGGTGGCCTGCAACAAGCTGGGTGCTTCGGGCAGCCAGGAACAGTACGACCGCCTCAAACGCACGGCCCGCGAGGCAGGGGTGGATTTTCTTTACGAAACCAATGTGGGTGCCGGCCTGCCGGTGATTAAAACCATGGCCGACCTGCTGGCCAGCGGCGACCGTTTTCTGCGCATCGAAGCCATACTTTCAGGAACCATATCGTTCATTTTCAATAATTACCACAGCGGAAGAAGTTTTGCATCTGTGGTGCGCGAAGCTCAAGATAGGGGCTACACCGAGCCCGACCCTCGCGACGACCTCAGCGGCATGGATTTCCGCCGCAAGGTGCTCATCCTGGCCCGTGAAAGTGGACTGAAGCTGGAAATGGAAGACATTGAGCTGCAACCCATTTTGCCCGAGGCGTGCATAAATGCCCCTGATGTTGATGCTTTCTATCAGGAACTGGAAAAAGCCGAAGCTCATTTTGCCGGCATGCTGCATCAGGCCGCGTTAAAAGGCAAAAAGTTGCGATACGTCGGCCTCATTACCGGCGGAAAAGCCTCAATTAGTTTGCAGATGGTTGATAGTCAGCACCCTTTCTTCAATATGGAAGGAAGCGACAACATCATCGCCTTCACCACCGACCGCTATCACAGCAACCCGCTGGTGATTAAAGGTCCGGGTGCCGGGGCTGGCGTTACTGCAGCCGGAGTGTTTGCCGATGTGCTAAGAGTGGGATTTAAGTGAATAGTGTAAATTGAACAGTGAATAGTGAACAGCAAATTTTTCAGGGTTTTGAGTTTGGCGTTTTGTGTTCGTTTTTTACTGCCGCAAACCCGTAACCCGCAACTTTCAACACTTAATTAGAACTTGATTCCATGGACAACAACAATAAAATTTCCGTCTTTGCCCCTGCCACGGTGTCCAATCTCAATTGTGGTTTTGATGTGTTGGGCTTTGCCCTCGATGCCCCAGGCGACACTGTGGAGCTCGGGCTCACCGACAGCGGCAGGGTAGAGCTGGTGGCCATCACCGGCGACGGTGGCCTGTTGCCCGTCGAGCCTGAGCGCAACACGGCCACGGCAGTGGTGCGGATGTTTTTCGACAGGCTGGGCACGCACCATGGTGCGAGGGTTTGGCTGCATAAGGGCATGCCGCTCAACAGCGGCCTGGGCTCTAGTGCGGCCAGTGCGGTAGCCGCACTCGTGGCCGTAAACACCCTGACCGGCCATCCACTGAGCAAAGAGGAACTTCTGCTTTTGGCCGTGGAGGGCGAACGCCTGGCCTGCGGCAGTGCCCATGCCGACAATGTGGCGCCCTGCCTTTACGGTGGTTTGGTGCTCATCAGGTCATATAATCCGCTTGAAGTGATTCAACTCCCTGCACCTGATCCGCTTTACTGTATGGTGGTCCATCCGCATTTGCACATTCCCACACGCGAGGCGCGGGCAGCGCTGCCCACCGAAATTCCCCTCAAAACGGCCATCAGCCAATGGGCCAACCTGGGGGGCTTTGTGTCGGCCTGCTACACCAACAACAAGGCACTTCTGGGCCGCAGCATGACCGATCTGGTGGCCGAGCCGGTGAGGCATCAGCGCATCCCTCATTTTATGGCCATGAAGAAATTGGCACTGTCGATGGGAGCCATTACATTCGGGATATCCGGTTCGGGACCAACGGTCTTTGCCCTGTTCGAGAACCAGGCCGGAGCTGAGCAATGCGCTTTGGCGATAAACAAATACCTGCATCAGAACGGCCTGGATAATGAATACTACATTTCGCCTCTTAATCAGCAGGGACCGAAAATTTTAAGCCAATGAAATTCGTTTCCACACGCGATCCTCATCACGAAAGTCCAGTTTCGTTTTTCGTGGCCTTGCTGCAGGGCCTTGCCCCCGACGGAGGGCTTTATATGCCCGAAACCCTGCCTGTGCTCAGCGAGGAGAAGCTGAATCTTTTGCCCGGGCTGAGCCTGAGC
>DAIOUP010000307.1:0-3388 GCA_036759465.1 Bacteroidales bacterium | reverse complement strand
TGATAGGACAGGTACAGGTAATTGGTCATGGCAGGATATTCCGCTGCCAAAGTGTCTATTTGTTTGACTACCGGACTGATGCCCAGTCGCTTGCGAAGCTTTCTGATTTCCATCAACTGTGCGTCGTCCGATCCGTCGAATTTGTCGCTATAAAAAATTCGCGCCAACTGAAAATCGGAAAACCCTTGTTTCTTGGCCTTTAGCAGTAGCTTCGTATCGGTTGGGCTTGTTCGATTTTCGTTCAGCAGCAAATAAGTTTCATGAATCTGATATAGTTTTTGAAGAAACCATCGATCAATCCGTGTCAGCTCGTAAACTCTCTCAACATCATAGCCATAATTGAATGCTTCCTCTATGGCAAAGATGCGCTGATCGGTGGGTTGGCTTAAGGCTTTATCGAGATCGTCGAACACAAATTCGCGGTTACCCACAAAGCCATGCACTCCCACTCCGGTCATTCTGAGGCCTTTCTGAAGAGCTTCCTCGAAGCTACGACCAATGGCCATGATCTCGCCAACGCTTTTCATGGCAGAGCCAATCTCACGCGAAACACCATGAAATTTTCCGAGATCCCAGCGGGGAATCTTTACAACCAGATAATCCAAAGCCGGCTCAAAGAATGCCGGTGTTGTCCCTGTTACCTTGTTTTTGAGCTGATGTAGTCCGTAGCCCAATGCAAGCTTGGCCGCCACAAAAGCCAGCGGATAGCCTGTTGCCTTGGAAGCGAGTGCGCTGGAGCGCGATAAGCGCGCATTAAGCTCTATAACCCTATAGTCTTCGGAGTGCGGATCGAGTGCAAACTGAACATTGCATTCCCCCACAATGCCAACCTTACGGGCAATACTAATGGCAAGCGTTCGCAATTTATGATACTCACTATTGCTCAGGGTTTGAGAGGGAGCCACCACGATACTTTCGCCGGTGTGAATGCCGAGCGGGTCGAAGTTCTCCATATTGCAAACCGTAATACAATTATCATAAGCATCACGAACCACCTCGTATTCAATTTCTTTCCAACCTTTCAGCGACTCTTCGACGAGTATTTGGGGAGAATAAGCAAATGCAGTATTGGCCAAACTTCTTAATTGTTGCTCGTTGTTGCAAAAGCCGCTGCCCTGTCCTCCAAGGGTAAACGCCGCCCTGACAATTACCGGAAAACCGATCTCCGATGCTGCCTGCAACGCGTCATCCACGGAGGAAACAGCCACCGAACGGGGTGTTTTGATGCCAGATTCACGCAGCAGTGCGGCAAATTCCTGACGATCCTCAGTACGGATGATGGCCTCGACGGGCGTCCCAAGTACTTTGACTCCATATTTATCAAGTATGCCATCACGGTAGAGCGACACCCCGCAATTAAGGGCAGTTTGTCCGCCGAAAGCAAGTAAAATACCCTCAGGCCTTTCCTTTTCGATGATTTTTTCTACAAAATAGGGTGTTACCGGCAGAAAATAGATCTCGTCAGCGAATTCCGGACTGGTTTGTACTGTGGCAATATTCGGGTTGATGAGTATGGTTCGCAGGCCCTCCTCCTTTAGCGCCTTTAACGCCTGAGCGCCACTGTAGTCGAATTCGCCGGCTTCGCCAATCTTCAGCGCGCCTGAACCAAGCAGTAATACGGTTTTTAGTTTTTTTGCTTCCATACCTTAATTGCCTCAATAAAACGATCAAACATGAATGATGTGTCGGTTGGTCCACCGGCAGCCTCAGGATGAAACTGTGTGCTGAAAAATGGCCTGGCGATGTGCTTGATACCTTCGTTGCTGTTGTCGTTTAGATTAATAAACGACGGCCTCCACAACTCAGGTATTGAATCGGAAACAACAGCATATCCATGGTTTTGCGAAGTTAGCCAGGCTTTGTTGCTGCCAGCTTCAAGCACAGGTTGGTTATGCCCGCGATGACCGAACAAGAGCTTTTCGGTACTTGCACCCGCGGCCAGCGATAATAGCTGATGTCCCAGACAAATGCCAAATATCGGGCGGTCGTCGTTGAGCGTATTTCTTAGGTTACTTATTGTTGCATCGCACATCACCGGGTCGCCAGGACCATTGGAGATGAATAATCCGTCGTACATCTCTCCAGCAGGGTCGAAATCCCATGGAACACGCACAACCGTTGTGTTGTAGCGAAGTAAATAGCGTATTATATTCGACTTTACGCCACAGTCCACCAACAAAATGCGATGCTGACCATTACCATAAACCACAGGTTGACGGCAACTTACAGAGGCTACAAGGTTGGTTTTTGAAGGGTCGAAGAAATCAATTTCATCGTCGAACTCAATTTTGGCCAACATGGTACCATACTGACGAATTTTCTTGGTCAACATGCGGGTGTCAAGTCCAAACAAACCCGGAACTCCCTGCGCTACAAGCCATTCCGACAGGCTTCGCCCGGCGTTCCAGTGATTAAACCGTTCGGAATAGTCGGCAATCAGCAATCCGGCTGCATGGATGCGGTCGGATTCATAGCTGGTATGCAGCCCGTTTTCTATGCGATCGTCGGGCACACCATAGTTGCCGACCGAAGGGTAAGTGAGCACCAGAATTTGTCCGGCATAGGATGGATCAGTAAGGCTCTCGGGATAGCCCGTCATGGCAGTGCTAAAAACAATCTCGCCGGCGGCGGCCTTTTCGGCGCCAAACGAGAAGCCCTCCAGCAGGGTGCCATCTTCCAATTTCAACCGGGCTGTTCGGAAAGTGGTGGGATTATTCATCGGTTTCGGAAATAAAAAAAATGACGGCTTTGGCCGTCGATGTTTTTTGATTTATGAAAATTCCGCTTACGGGCTGATTCATGCAGCCCTGGAGATCGGTTATGTCAGGTAGAAAAAATCCGGTAAGTTTCATGTCCGGGTTGCAAATGTATACAGTATTTCAATGCCTTGGAAAAAGTCATAAAAAAAGCCGGCCAATTTTTAGTAGGCCGGCTTTTAATGAAACGTCAGCGCTTATGCAAGCTTGTGTTTGCTGATGAAATCGGTGAGCACCTCATCCAGAGTGGGCGAACCAATTTCCTGCAGATCGTAGTAAACCCTTGTGTTGGGCTTGTTGATCTTGATAATGCGGTTAAGGTCGATGGGCGTTCCGATAATTACGCCATCGCAATCGGTATTGTTAATGGTAGCTTCGAGGTCTTTAAGCTGCTGTTCGCCATAGCCCATTGCGGGAAGTAAAGTACCGATTCCGGGATAAATCTCGAAAGTTTCCTTGAGGCGACCTACGAGGAACGGACGCGGATCGACCAGCGCAGATGCTCCGAAACGACGTGCCGCGACAATACCGGCGCCGATTTTCATTTCTCCGTGGGTGAGCGTTGGGCCGTCTTCAACTACGAGAACGCGCTTCCCGCGAATCACTTCAGGATTATCGACCCTGATGGGCGA
>DAIOUP010000306.1:0-3413 GCA_036759465.1 Bacteroidales bacterium | reverse complement strand
TTTCGGTACAGGCCAAAAAGCCAACTTACAAAAACGTACGCAATCAGAAAACCGAGCTCGTGGGCTCGGATGTGTTTATTCACGATGGAGTGATCGACGCACAGACGCTTGGTCACAAGCTGGAAGCCATTGCCGGCGAGCATCTCAAACTGGTTATGATCAGCAACCGCGGTCAGCTGGTGTATCCCGGACATCATCCGGAAACGTTCTGTACCGACCACTGGCGTTGCCGCTTCGAACGCCGCGACAACAACACCCTTGCTACCCATTCCCAGATACGCGAACTGCTGAGCCGCATCGAAGGTGCTGACTTGAAATGGATCAAGCTCGAAAACCTTTACTACATTGATGGGCAAAGAGCCTACAGTTTGAGCGGTGGGCAGTAAACCATTCGCTTACCGCTAAAAAAATCCTTATGGCAAATTGGAGGCTGGCTCGAGGGGGTCAGCCTTTTTTTGTGTTTATATGTTTATAAATATTATCTGGTCAACTACGCTGAGCTGTTAAAACCCAACCGCTAAGTATACTTTCATATCACATTGTATTACATTTGCGGCCGCTTTAGTGTTAATATAAATGCACGATGTTTAGCCTGGCCGTCATTGCTAAGGTGCTGCATACCAATCTTTTGGTCGTTTCTGCTTTCATAATCATTTGCATACCAGTGGCCTGGCTTTTTGGTGAGGATTGGATCTACCTGCTTTTGAGTGCCTCATTGACAGCTTTGGCAGCTGGCATCGCTCTTATTTTCTCAAAGAGGTCTGAGCACAAAGAGGTTTTTTCGAAGCGCGATGCCTATCTTACGGTTTCGCTGGCATGGATAAGTATGGGTCTTGCTGGTTCATTGCCATATATTTTTTCTGGATTTATTCATAATCCTGTTGATTCAGTGTTTGAGTCTTTATCAGGATTTACGACCACAGGCTCATCCATCCTCACTGATATTGAATCGCTTCCGAAGGCACTTTTATTCTGGCGTAGCCTAACGCACTGGATTGGCGGAATAGGAATCGTATTGCTCGTGGTTGTGCTGCTGCCATCGCTCAAAGTAGGCAGTTATCATCTGTTTTCGTCAGAGTCTTCATTTCACGAACGCATTCAGCCGCGCATCAGCAGGGTTGGGCTTATTCTTGTCATAGTTTACGTTTCACTCACTTTTACCCAGGTCATCTTTCTTATGCTCGGAGGAATGAATCTGTTCGAAAGCCTTTGTCATTCTTTTGGGACAGTGGCCACCGGAGGCTTTTCGCCGAAAAACGACAGCATTGCCGGCTACTCTCCTTATATCCAATACGTGATCACCATTTTTATGTTTCTCGCGGCCACAAATTATTTGGTCTTTTATCTGCTGGCAACTGGAAAACCGAGAAACATTTTTCAAAACGATGAGTTTTGGTTTTACCTCAGAGCAACATCGGCAATAATCTTGGTAATCGCCATCATCATTTACCTTGAATCGGATAAAGGCGTTGAAAGCGCTTTCAGGGATGCTGCCTTTCAGACCGTTTCCATCATAACATGCACCGGATTTGCCACAGACGATTACCTGCAATGGCCTGTTTATGCCTGGTATTTGATCTTTCTGGCAATGTTTCTGGGCGGGAGCACGGGTTCCACAGCCGGTGGCATCAAGATGGTCCGGCACTTGATTTTCTGGAGATCGCTTCGGGCCTATTTCAGGCGTGTAATGCATCCACATGGGTATGTCGTGGTAAGACTTAATGATAAAACACTGAGCATTGAAAATCAGGTGAACGTGGTCAACTTTATTGTTACTTATCTTTTCATTTTTTCTGCTGGTACGGTGCTTTTAGTTTTCCTTGGCAACGACGGCCTCACCTCTGCCGGATCAGTGGCCACCTGCATGGCTGGGATAGGACCTGGATTCGGAACAACAGGCCCTGTTTCGAATTTTGCCCACCTTTCCGACCCAACCAAGCTGACCCTGATGTTTTTGATGCTACTAGGTCGGCTTGAGTTCTACACTGTTCTGGCGTTGATGCGCCCGAGCTTCTGGAAGCCCTGAGAAGCATCCGACTCATTTTCAATTCGTTTCGAGGGCCAATAATTCTTTTGTTACAGTGCTTGACTGATATCCCAATTTGGGAATCCTGCTGTTTTATTAGGATACTAAATTCATCAAGTAAGTTTTTAAATAACTGAATATGAGTTATATGCGACTTGAGCACGGTTTTTGTTAAATAGTTGTTAACGCGGCCATTGGTGTCGTATCTTTGATATACGTTATTAAAACAGCCTTGCGTTTCTTTCTGAACCTCAGGCATATTGCCGTGAAAAAAGATGAAGCGGAGGCTGTAAAAACCGGTTGAGCTATGAAACGGATTGTGCTTAGCTTTATCCTTGCGGTTGCCGTCCTTAGTGCGATTGGGCAGCCCACCTGGACTAGTATTGCCAGCGGCGACTGGAACAATCCGGCCATCTGGTCCACCAGCGGAGGAGCCTCAGGTGCTCCTTCATCAACATTATCATCAAATATGAGGGTAATTGTGGAGGGGCACGCTGTTACGCAAAACAGCAATAATATTCAGTTAATGCAGGATGCCAGACTGGAAATCACCAATGGTGGTCGTTTGCGTATTTACAATTACCTTTTCTGGCAGAATGGTATAAATACCGTTTTTAAGATTGTCAATGGTAGTCTTGAGGCAAGTGGCAGCAGCTATACTGGAACCTTTGTCACTATAATTAGCGGAACCATCGATTGGTCGGATGCTATAGTAAGAAGTGGTGCAAATATGCTAATGTCAGGTATAAAAGCTACACTCAACAATGCATGTATTTCCTCTGCTTCACAGATGAGCTTCTATAACATCGGTACTAGTTCCAATTTTTCGACCATGAACAATGTGGGATTGTATGCCGGTTCGAATGTGCAGAATAATGATCAGCTAATTTTATCTGGATCATACATAAATGTCAATGCATTAAAACTTTTCACGGGTTACCCGGGCAATTTGTATCTCTCAAATTCAAACTTACAAGGGTCAATTTATTCAATTTATTTAGCCAGCGGGTATATTAATACAAACGGACTGGTTGGTACTCCCGAACTGGGCTATTGGTGCGCCAGTTCTTCGCCCAATCTCTCTTTGTTTTCAGGGCCCAGAATTCAGAATTGCAGTGCAGCATATTCTCAGCCCTGCGGTCCGCAACAGCCCCCCTGCGATGTTTCGGTAACCAAGCTGGCCAGTATGCAGAATGTTGGTGTTGGGCAGCAAATGAGCTTTCTGATAAAAGTGGCCAACCATAGCTCCTTTATTGCGAGAAGTATTCGTGTGTACGATCTGGTCCCATCGGGATATGAACTACAGACTGTTAGTCCTCAAATTGGAAGTTGGAACAATCCATATTGGAATATTGGCGTCCTGGGCAGTTTTCAGGAAGTGCAGGCA
>DAIOUP010000305.1:0-3415 GCA_036759465.1 Bacteroidales bacterium | reverse complement strand
CACCACAGGGGCTTTGGCAAACCAGGGTGCCGTGTAAGCCTCATGCAATTGTGCCAGCAAGGCTTTGTCGCGCACCACCATAATTTTCCAGGGCTGACGGTTGGCTGCAGATGGCGCCATGCGGCCTGCTTCCAGAATTTTCATCAAAATCAGCTCATCAACAGGCTTTTTGGGATCGTAGCTGCGAACACTGAAACGATCTGTAACTAAGGTGAGAAAGTCCATGCCTTTTTTGTGCGAAGATAGGGCAAAGGCCGGCGAGGGACGGTTGCAGGGTACTGGTTAAAAGTTACGAGCCCTAATTACTGTTTGCGAGTGTTGAACATTGAAAGAGGAATAACAAGACGTATTTGCATCGCGAGAAGCAGCCCAACTAAGTCATTCAGGAACATTAACAACTCTAGCAACAAGGACAACAGCCACAATACCTGCATTCTCCTATCTTTGTGGTTTATAACAAGACAAAGACTTTGAGACTGTTGCAAAACCAGGGTTTGTTGCTCCGAATACCCGACAAGCTGCTTTTCTGGTTGCTGTGGCTCATTCACTTGCTGCCGGTTTGGATGTTTACGCCATTTCCAACGGTTGACGGGCCGGCACACCTTTACAATGCCCGCCTGATGCTCGAATTGTGGAGGGGAAATCCCACAGTAAGCGAATTTTTTGTGCTCAATCCGCTGCTGCAGCCCAATGTGCTGGGACATGTTTTGCTGGCTGGAATGATGGCGCTCGGGCTGCCTGCCCTGCTGGCCGAAAAACTGCTGCTCACCACTCTTGTGGGCCTTTTACCGCTTGCCTTCCGGAGGCTGATACGATCGCTGAACCCCGATGCGGGCGATGTGGCCCTGCTTGTTTTTCCTTTTGTTTACGGCTTTTTGTTTTTCATGGGCTTATACAACTTTTTGCTGGGCCTTGTAATGCTTCTTTTCGGAATTGAGAAGTGGATCAATCTTGTGGGTAAAGCTGTCAATCGTCGCGATGCTTCAGTATTGATCGTCGTTGCCCTGCTCACACTGTATGCTCATCTGTATGCTTTTGTTTGGTTTTTGGTTTTCACGGCATTGGTTTTGATGGCCGACAGGTTTGGCAAGGAAAAGTCTTTGACAAACAAGCAGATGGCAATTAAAATACTTGTTTGGGGGCTTCCACTGCTTCCTGCCTTGTATCACATCATCAGGGGAAAATTTTCCGGAGGCGATACTGTATTTGCCTCTCCTTCAGCACTTTGGGATCTGATCTATCAGGTGCAGCCGGCCAAAGGACTAGAATACGGCAAAGCCAATATCTACACACAGTGGCTCTTTTGGCTGCTGGTGCTCAGGCTTGCCGTGTCGGTTTACGAAGCAATTAAAAAGGGCCTCAGGCCAGAAACAACGCTTCTGCGTATGTCATTTTTGCTGCTCAGCATTGCCCTATTTGCCCTGCCCGATGGAACGGCATTATCGGGAATGGTGAGCCAGCGTACCGGACTTCTGTGGTTTTTTAGCCTGCTGGCCTTGCTGGCTGCGATACCCGCGCATTCATGGCTCAGATGGACCAGTAGGGCAGTGGCTCTGGTAGTGTGCCTGTCGCTGCTTTGGCTCTACAATGGCACGTTGAAGCGCGAACAAACTGTGGCCCGTTCGGTGGCTCTGGCTGCGCGCAGCATACCTGCAGGAGCGGTGGTGTATGTGGAAAACACTTCCAGTCAAATGTTAAACACCCACGTTTCCAATTATCTTGGTGCCGGCAGACCGCTTATTGTCAGCGAGAACTATCAGGCTGCTTTGCCTTATTTTCCTGTTGGCTGGAACCTGCGAAACCTGCCGGTGCTGCATCTTGGAGAGATGTCGAAACACGTAAAAGCCTGGCCGGTGGCCGGCGGATTGCGTAACCTTCGGGCTGCCTATGTGTTGGTGATCTCCGATGGCAGCAGTGATCCTGCAACGGAAGGTATACTTGATAAACAACACTACTTCAGGGGATTATATGAGCTGATATATCAGGATCAGGCCAAAAGGGTGAGCCTGTTTCGTGCCCTGCCGTTGAGCATTTACGACCTGTAGTGGCATTGCAAAAAGTTATTGACCCCTAGCTGAAATGATAAGCGAAAGAAAAAACATACAACCCGAAGAACTCCCGGAGCTGGGCTTTCGGCTGGCCGACGAGCTCTCGCATTCCGACCTCACGCCTTTTCTGATGCAATATGTGCACCGCCGGGGTCTGTATATATGGGTTTGGATTGCAGCCATAGCTGCCAATGTGTTTTTGCTGGTAGCATTTGTGGCCTGGCATCTGGCGAAAGGTACAGCCGATTTCGATACACTGGCAAAGGCTGTCGTGCCGGCGATGTTTCTGCTTGTTGCGCTTATACCGCTGCACGAATGGCTGCATGGTCTGGCCTACCAGTGGGCCGGTGCACCAAAAGTGAGCTACATTGTCAATTGGAAAAAACTTTACGTGGCAGCCCTGGCCGACCGTTTTGTAATCGGCCGCAGGCAGTTTTATATTGTCGCGCTCACGCCCTTTACTGTCGTATCAGCACTTTTACTAATCGCATCAACGTTAATCGGAGAGCCTTTCTGGCAATTTAATCTACTGATCAGTTTTTTACTCCACACCCTTTCGTGCCTCGGCGATTTTGCCATGATCAACTACATGCAACTTCGACAGGAAAAGGAAGCGGTGACCTATGACGACAACGAAAAGGGCATGTCGTATTTTTGGGTGAAAGACGAGTGAGGAAGGATGCTAGTTACGGGTCAGGAGATTGGGCATTCAAGATTCAAAATTGTGTGTTTAAACCATTAGGGGTCAGCCATTTGTAACACCAAACCAAGTCCCGTCAGGAACGAAACATCGGTAACACCAAACAAAGAACACCGAACATCAAATCAAGTCTCGTCAGGGATGAAACATCGATTACCGAGCACCGAATAAAGTGTCAACTATGACAACTAAGAAAACAATGATGGCACTTTAATAAAACAAGGTTACAGCATCCATCGCCTGACCAAAATCAAAAACCCCCAACCGCTTATCTGCCTTTGGAATAAATTTGTATAATGGCTTGTTTAATCGGTTGAGTCAGAAAACGCTGGATATACCAAACATCGCGCTGAGTATTGGAGGATTTGCGGACATTGGACGATGCGGCGCTGGTTGGCCTGATGAAGCAGGGCCGGCAGGATGCGCTGGGCGAGGTGGTGAGGCGCCATCGCCAACAGGTGGCGCGCGTGGTTATTGGCATGCTGGGCAATACGCCCGAAGCGGACGATGTGGGTCAGGAAACCTTTATCCGCTTTTGGAACAATATGGATACCTATACGCATGATGCAAGGATTTCCACTTTTCTGACCAGGATAGCTATTAACCTATCGATAAACGAGATACGAAAGAGGAAAAGAAAACAGGAATGGATCAGCAGTGCAAAAGC
>DAIOUP010000304.1:0-3426 GCA_036759465.1 Bacteroidales bacterium | reverse complement strand
GCGATGGAGACTGCGCTGGGCATGTCGTATGCCGGCAAACGGGCGCTGGTATGTATGAAGCATGTAGGTCTTAATGTGGCTGCCGATGCCTTTATCAATGCAGCCATCACCGGCGCCAATGGCGGTTTGGTGGTGCTTGCAGCCGACGACCCTTCTATGCATTCGTCGCAAAATGAGCAAGATTCAAGATTTTATGGAAAATTTGCCCTGCTGCCCATCCTCGAGCCATCCGACCAGCAGCAGGCCTATGATATGGTGCACTATGCCTTCGATCTGAGCGAAGCGTTGGCCCTTCCCGTACTCATACGCATCACCACACGACTTGCGCACTCGCGTGCCGGTGTGGCTCAAAGGGCAGTTCGTGAACAGAATCAGCTAAAACTTCCGGCCAACCTGCGCCAATTTGTGTTGCTACCTGCTATAGCCAGGGTTCAATACCGCGATCTACTGGCGAAACAGGAACATCTGCGCAAGCGGGCGCTCACCGATGGGTTCAATGTTTTCATCGATGCTGAGGACAAATCGGTAGGCATCATCGCCTGCGGATTGGCCTATAATTATCTTATTGAAAATATTGATGATGCCAAAGTGCCGCATCCGGTGCTCAAAGTGGGTCAATATCCTTTGCCGCTCGATATGGTACGCAGGCTTTATGCCGAGTGCGACAGCGTACTGCTGCTCGAAGACGGCTATCCGATGGTGGAAGAATTGCTTCGCGGCATGCTTCAGTTGGGCAAGCCTGTACACGGAAGACTCGATGGCACCCTGCCACGCGACGGCGAACTGAATCCGGTGCTTGTTGCAAGGGCTTTGGGATTGCAAACTACCTCAGGACAGCCTGTTCCTCAAATCGTTAAGGCTCGTCCGCCGCGTCTATGCGACGGATGCGCGCACACCGACGCTTTTCTGGCGCTCAATGAGGCCCTTCAGACCTATGGTCGGGGTAGGGTTTTCAGCGATATAGGTTGCTATACCCTTAGTGCACTCGAACCCCTCGAAGCCATCAACAGTTGCGTGGATATGGGCGCTTCGATCACCATGGCCATCGGTGCCGCCGACGCCGGTCTGGTGCCTGCAGTGGCAGCCATCGGCGACAGCACTTTCACGCATTCAGGGATGACCGGCCTGCTCGACGCAGTAAACAACAATAGTCCGATCACCGTAATCATTCTTGATAACTCCACAACCGGGATGACCGGCGGTCAAACATCATCTGCATTTGGAAAGGTGGAGGAGATCTGCCGTGGAATTGGTGTGGCCGAGGAGCATATCCATGTGCTGAAGCCTCTGCGTAAGCATCATGAAGAGAATGTCGAAATCATTAAGAAAGAGCTTGAATATCAAGGAGTATCAGTGATTATTCCCCGTCGCGAGTGTGTGCAGACGCTGAACCGGAAAGTGCGCGAGAAAGCCCGCGCAAAGCAGGCTCAGGAATAATCGCCATTGTATCAGAAACAAAATCGATCATGAAAAAAGATATCATTCTTGCAGGTGTTGGCGGTCAGGGAATATTGTCCATTGCAGCCTGCATTGGTCTTGCTGCTCTTCGCGAGGGCCTGCAACTCAAGCAGGCCGAGGTGCATGGAATGAGCCAGCGTGGCGGCGCCGTGCAATCGCATCTGCGCATTTCGGATAGTCCGATAGCTTCCGACATCATCTCCGAAGGTAGGGCGAACATCATACTCTCGGTTGAGCCTATGGAGGCGCTCCGCTATCTGCCCATGCTGGCTTCTGACGGATGGGTGGTTACGAGCATTAACCCTTTTGTGAATATTCCAAATTATCCCCTGCTCGACGATATTTTGCGCGAAATCTGGAAATGCCATCATTACGTTACCGTCGATGCCGACGATATGGCGAAAAATGCCGGAAGCATAAAGGCTGCAAATATGGTGATGCTGGGTGCTGCCTCACCCTTACTGGGATTAACGGCTACCTCGCTCGAAGCAGGGGTTTCGGAGCTTTTTGCTGCAAAAGGTCAGGCCATTGTCGATCTGAACATCAAAGCTTTCCGGGCCGGACGCGAATGGTCGATATCGCAAATAAAGCCCTGAAAGGCAATACTCAAACATCCATAATAACCTCTGAAGGGTATTGATACACGCTCTTTCGATGTAGTTTAAGGGCTTTTTCCTACATTTGCCTTGCCGGGCTGCCGGTTAAGGCTTTTTCTATAACGTATTGATCAGCTGATGAATAAGAGGCTAGACCTTTGGCGGATTGCTCCGCTGGCAATTTTTTTGTTGTTTTTTACTGCATTATCCTCCTGCACACCAACGAATCCTTCGGAATCGGAAGAGGAGCAAGTTGCCGAACCTACTTTCATGTTCGACATTCAGGTTGATTCGTTCGAAGTGATTCAGGATCAGGTGGGACGCAATCAATTTCTGGCCGACCTGCTGATGCAATACAATGTGAGCTACCCTACCATTGAGCACCTTACACGCGTATTTCGCGATACCTTCGATGTGCGCCGCATCAGGGCAGGCAACAACTATTTTCTGATGCTCAGCAACGACTCGCTTCGCACACCGCGCTTCTTTATTTATGAGATCAGTCCTTCGGAATATGTGGTGTATTCGCTTTCCGATTCCATCTATGCCTATCGCGGTCGTAAGCCTGTTGAAACACGCATCGAATCGGCGCACGGACAAATAACTTCTTCCTTGTGGAATGCATTAGTCAACCAAGGCTATGAAGCAGATCTGGCCATCAAAATGGCCGACATCTACGCATGGACCATCGACTTTTTCGGTATTCAGAAAAATGACCGTTTCGAACTGATATACGAGCGTAAATATATCGACGGGCAGGCTGTCGGTATAGGAAAGGTATTGTCGGCAAGGTTCAGGCATGCCGGCAAGGATCATTATGCTGTTTATTTTGAGCAAAACGGACAGGGCGATTATTTTGATCTCGAGGGTCAGAGTCTGAGGCGAGCCTTCCTGAAAGCGCCATTAAAATACAGCCGCGTCAGCTCTCATTTCTCGCACGGACGCTACCACCCGATCCTAAAATATGTACGACCCCATCACGGAGTGGATTATGCTGCTCCGGCAGGCACACCTGTCTATTCCATTGGCAACGGTGTTGTTACGCGTAAAGGCTTTCAGGGAGGCGGTGCGGGCAACTTCCTGTATATCAAGCATAATGCTACTTACACTACCGCCTATATGCACCTTCAGAAGTTTGCCCCCGGCATTCAGCAGGGCACAAGGGTTTCGCAGGGCCAGTTGATTGGTTATGTGGGTAGTACGGGTTTGTCGACCGGACCGCACCTCGATTTCAGGTTTTTCAAAAATGGCAATCCTGTCGATCCGCTCAAGGTAGAATCGCCGCCTGCCCTACCTGTTGAGCAAAAAAACATGGCTGCGTTCAAACAACTTGCCGATGAGCAAAAAGGAGCGCTGTTGAAGGTAATTGAGG
>DAIOUP010000303.1:0-3444 GCA_036759465.1 Bacteroidales bacterium | reverse complement strand
GTACGGCACCTCCCATACCTGCAGCGGTACTCAATTTGTTCGAAACACCAACAAATGGACAAATGCCCAGGAATTGCGCCAGAACAATATTGTTTATAAAGATCGCCGATATGATAATGATGATATATTCCATGGCGTCTCGATTTATTTGTTCAACTTTCGGCTGAGGGCAATCAGGTAACCCAGCGCAATAAATGCGCCTGGGGCCAGCACGAACACCAGCATGAGGTCGCCTGGAATGAGTTTTATGCTGAAAAGGGCGCCACTTCCAAGCAGCTCGCGAACGGCGCCAAGCAGGGTAAGTGCAACGGCAAACCCCAATCCCATTCCCAAGCCATCAAGAAGTGAAGATAGGGTATTGTTTTTGGAAGCAAAAGCTTCGGCGCGACCCAGCACAATACAGTTGACCACGATGAGCGGGATGAAAAGCCCGAGCTGCTCGAAAAGGGCAGGAACATAAGCTTGCATGAGCAATTCGACCATAGTGACAAAGGAAGCGATGATCACAATAAATGACGGTATGCGCACTTTGTCGGGAATCAGGTTTTTGATGAGCGAAACTACCAGGTTCGACATCACAAGCACAAAAGTGGTGGCCAATCCCATACCAAGCCCGTTGATGGCTGAAGTAGTAACGCCAAGTGTCGGACAAAGACCCAGCAGCAAAACCAGTACCGGGTTTTCCTTGATGAGACCTTTGGTAAAATTCTGCAAATTATTCATCACTCTTGTCCTCCTTGTTTTTTGGTGTAGGTTTCGTGTGCATGCAGCACGGCATCAACAAAGGCGCGCGAACTGATGGTAGCCGCAGTTATGGCATCCACCTCACCGCCGTCTTTTTTCACATGAATGTTGTTGGTCGAAGGGTTCTTACCATTAAACTGCAGGCTCCAGGGCGATTTGCTCTGTTGCATTTTGTCGCCAAGTCCGGGTGTTTCCTTATGCTCAAGCACAGCCGTATTATTGATGGTGCCGTCGGGCAAAAGGCCTACCATCAGCCTGACTAACCCGCTAAAGCCCTTGTTGGTGTATGTATTCACAGCCACACCTACGAGCTGATCTCCCTGATAGGCGTAAAACATGCTGAGAGAGTCGGTGCCGCGCGCTGAAATGGCTTTGCTGGTCTCTAATCGGTCAAATGCAGGGAGAACTTGCCGTATGGCTTCTTCCTGTTTCTTTTTTTGTGCCGCTTCGATGGGGGCCTTCGTGATATTGAAAACAGCCCCAAGACTTAATGCTGCAACGGATGCCACAGCCAGCAGCGTAATCACCATATTTGGAAAAGTGGATTCTAGTTTCTTTGCCATTGTAGTGCTTTTTTCCGTGGGTTAACTTGTGGCCTTGCCAAAACGGCGGGGTTTAAGCGTCATATTGATCAGAGGCGTGAATGCATTCATGATCAGAATGGCAAACGAAATGCCTTCGGGATAGGCACCCCAAAGCCTGATAATGATAGTGAGCAGTCCAATGCCCACTCCGTAAATGATTTTACCTGTCATGCTCATGGGCGACGATACCATGTCGGTGGCCATGTAAATGGCCCCCAGCATGAGTCCACCGGTAAATAGATGAAAAGCCGGATCGATATAGTGTTGTGGATCAATCAGATGAAAGATTCCTGCAAAGACATACACCGTAGCAATAATGGCAACCGGAAGTTGCCAGTCGATTACCTTGCGAATGATCATGAAAATTCCACCAAGGATGAGTGCAATAGCCGACATCTCGCCCAACGAACCGTTCATATTGCCAATGAGCCTGTCAATATAAGCGGGCATATGGGGATCGGCCATGATCTGATCGATAGTTTTTCCCGCGCCAACGCCTTCCTTGAGAATGCCCAGTGCGGTAGGGCCTGTAATGGCATCGGTGAGCCGTTCGGCAAACAAAGGTTTTGGTATTGGCCACGAAGTCATCTGCACCGGAAAGGAGATCAGCATGAAAACACGCCCAACCAGCGCCGGGTTGAAAGGGTTGCGGCCAAGCCCACCAAACGACATTTTGCCAACACCGATGGTAACCAATGCGCCTATGACCAAAATCCACCAGGGCAGGTTGGCTGGTACGTTGAATGCCAGCAAAACACCGGCAACTACTGCCGAACCGTCTCCAATTGTAAGCGGCCCTTTAATCAGGTATTTCTGTATGGCCCATTCGAAAAATACACAGGCTGCCACCGATATGGTCAACACCCTGATGGCGTCGAATCCGAAGAAATATACTGATACCAGCATAGCCGGCACGAGGGCGAGCACCACAGTGTACATGATCTTGCTGACGCTTTCGTCGCCATGCACATGGGGTGAGCCTGAAATAATCAATTTGCTCATGCGCTTTCTTATTTTCGGTTTCTTATCATCTGGCCGGTGCGGAACTTGCCCAGGCGCAGGTAATCGAGCAGTGGTAGGCTCGACGGGCAGGTGTACTGGCACGAACCACATTCTATACAATCCATAATCTGCTCTTTTTCAGTGTCCTCGTAGCGTTCGAGCTTCGATAGCTTTGCCAGCAGAAAAGGCTCGAGACCCATAGGGCAAACGGTGGTGCATTTGCTGCAGCGAATGCAAGGCTGTGGGTGTTTGCGGCTACTGAGTTTTCCGGGCATGATCAATATTCCCGAGGAACCTTTGATAATTGGCACTTCCGGGTTGGTCATAGCCTTGCCCATCATCGGTCCTCCATTGATAATCTTTCCGGTTCCCTCAGGAAGTCCACCTGCAGCTTCTATGAGTTTTGTAATGGGGGTACCGATGCGAACCATGAAGTTGGATGGTTTAGCAAGTTCGAGGCCGGTGATGGTTACCACCCTTTCGATGAGGGGCTTATTTTTTGTTACTGCTTCATAAACAGCAAAAGCTGTACCCACATTTGAAACTACACAGCCCACTTCGATAGGCAGCTTGCCCGAAGGGACTTCGCGATTTACAAGCGCTTTAATCAGCTGTTTTTCACCGCCCTGAGGGTATTTCACATACAATGCCTGCACGCTGATGCCCGGGTGCGAAAGTGCCATGGCGGCAAGATGGGCGATGGCGTCGGGTTTATTGTTTTCTACGCCGATAATGGCTTTCTTCACATCGAGTGCAATCATCATGAGGCGAATACCTTGCATGATTTCCTGTGCTTTCTCTAGCATCATCCGGTGGTCGGAGGTAAGGTAAGGCTCGCACTCCACCCCATTGATGAGCAGATAATCGGCCTTCTTACCGGGAGGAAGCATAAGCTTCACGTGGGTAGGAAAGGTAGCCCCGCCAAGACCAACGATACCTGCTTCTTTGACCTTATTGATAATTTCTTCACGGCTGAAGTCGAGGCGTGTAATCAGCTCATTTGTATTGTTAATGCCTTCGGCCCATTCATCTTCGCCACTTACGTCGATAAAAACAGCAGGCCTGCGATAGCCCGATGCATCGGTGGCATCGTCCACCTTAAGCACCTTTCCGG